>NZ_JBHUMZ010000001.1:0-15642 GCF_042685285.1 Piscibacillus salipiscarius
AGCATCATAACGGAGGGCCCTTTTTAATTCAAGAGGTGAAAACCTGATTCGATAGGAATGCTCCTGCAGGAACAGCACGAGCTGAAAATCACGCCAAACGAACGGAGCGAGTTTGGGGAAGTTGAAGCCGTGCCTGCGGAAAGCGAAGCATTTTGACGCAGCTAAAAAATGAAGACGAATATTAGGGATTGATCTCTCCTCTAATATTCGTCTTCTTCTAGATTAATTAATATTTTGTCCCAGCCTCTTTTTTTATTATGCCTTTAACAATTTTGCGTTAATGGCAACTATAACCGTACTTAAACTCATTAGCATCGCTCCAACAGCAGGACTTAGTACAATTCCGATTGGTGCTAGAACACCTGCCGCTAATGGAATAGCAATGATGTTGTACCCTGATGCCCACCATAAATTTTGAACCATTTTACGGTAAGTCTTTCTAGATAATTCAACTAATGAAACAACATCTTTTGGATTACTTTGCACTAATACCACATCGGCCGTTTCCATAGCAACATCCGTCCCTGCTCCAATCGCAATACCCAGGTCAGCTGTTGCTAGGGCAGGAGCATCATTAATTCCATCACCAGTCATTGCAACTTTCGCTTGTTTCTTTTGAATTTCTTTAATATGCTCTGCTTTATGGTCAGGGAGCACCTCTGCATGCACTTCTTCGATACCAATTTCTTTTGCGACCCAATCCGCTACTTTTTGATGATCGCCCGTTAACATAACTGATTTAATTCCGTTATCTTTTAGCAACTGTACTGCTTCTTTAGCTTCATCCTTAATCATATCTGCAAGTGCAACCATACCTAATAGTTTCTCGTTCGATAATACAAAAACAACTGTTTTTCCTTGTTCTGATAAATGGTTAAATGTGTCACGGTCAATATCTATGTTGTTCTTTTCTATATATTTAGGACTAACAATCTTGATGTGTTGACCGTCTATTTTACCTTCTATCCCCTCACCTGTGTTAGAGTTGAAATCTTGTACGTCTTTCAAGGTAAGATTCTTCTCTTCTGCTGAATTTACAATTCCTTTTGCAATAGGATGTTCTGACTTATATTCAACACTAGCTGCTAGCTTAAGTAAATCGTCTTCATTTGTATCATTTGGAATAACATCCGTTACGCCAAATTCCCCTTTGGTTAGAGTTCCTGTTTTATCAAAAACAACCGTATCTATTTGACGAGCATTTTCAAAATTTACTCGATTGCGTATTAATAAGCCTTGTTTAGCAGATAGTGCTGTTGATACTGCTACAACTAACGGAGAAGCTAACCCCAAGGCATGCGGGCATGTAATAACCATCACCGTTACCATACGTTCTAATGCCACATCAAATGAGTAACCTAATGCTAACCATACAGCTAATGTAACCAGCCCAGCAGAAATGGCAATGTAAAATAACCATTTAGCTGCTCGGTCGGTAAAGTCTTGAGCCTTTGACTTAGAAGCCTGAGCTTCCTTCACTAGATTAATGACTTGTGTTAAATATGAATCGTTACCTACCTTTTGTACTTCAATCGTTATTGAGCCTTCTTTATTAACCGAACCCCCAATAACTTCATCCTCTTTCTGTTTTTCTATCGGAACCGATTCGCCTGTTAACATAGATTCATCAATCGATGTATTTCCATCGATGATCCTACCATCAACTGGTACTTTTTCTCCAGGCTTAACTAGCACACGATCATTAACAGCTAATTCCGATACCGGGATCTCTTCAGTTTCATTATTCTCATCTAATTTATGAGCTGTATTGGGCATCAATTTTACTAATTCTTCTAATGCATTTGAAGCTCCCATGATCGAACGCATTTCAATCCAATGCCCAAGTAACATAATGTCTATTAAAGTAGCGAGCTCCCAAAAGAAATTTCGTCCTTCCAAACCGTAAACAGTTAATGAGCTGTATACATATGCAACAACGATTGCTAGGCCAATTAGTGTCATCATGCCTGGATTTTTCTCTTTTAACTCATCAATACCACCAGTTAAAAATGGCCATCCACCATAGAAAAATATGAACGTAGATAGTCCAAACAAAATATACTGATCATAATTGAAGCGTAAATCCACTCCAATAAAGTTTTGGATCATTGGAGACAGAATCAATATAGGAATGGTAATAAATAATGAGATATAAAACCTCTTTTTAAAGTCTTGTACCATCTGTTCATGATGCGCATGGTGATCATGATCTTCATGATGGCTATGATCATCATGTCCGCCTTGTTGGTTGTGATGGTTATGATCTTGACTATCATGATGTTCTTGCTTATGGCTTTTATGCTGGTCGTGTTTGAAGTCTTGACTCATCACATTCACTCCTTTTTTATTTCCTATTAACTTAATATGTATTTTTTAAACACCACGAATGTATTTAAAAAGAGACAGGTTATTTTAACCTGCCTCTAAGAGTCTTCTTAACCTGCCATGTTTCGACACTGCTGAGCACATTCCCTACATATTTGGGCACACTCTTTACAATGTTCATCCTGCATATTTTCGCATTCCACTGCACATTGATCACACACTTGCGCACATACACCACAAAGATTCATCGCAAAAGAACTGTTACGAGACATATATTGGGCTGCTTGTCCACAAATCTCAGCACAATCATTTAACGACTGAAGACATTTCACTCTTGCTTGGACATCTGGATCTTGCAAACACGCGGTAAAACATTCTTCGCAGGCCCTTAAACATTTTAGGCATGACTCAATACAACTATCCATATTTGTAGGTGATGATGATAATACTCCCATTCTTCTACCTCCTTTAGTCATTTCGACTTTTATCTTTTCCAAAAGTATACAATTTATCCTTAATTCAAAAAATTGTTCAATGTTAGGAATCGTTCATCTGAAATGCACAAAATCTGCATACTTACTGGGTATAACCTTAAGTGAAGGAGGGAAATCAATGAAGAAAAAAATAATAGGAACTCTAATAATTATTCTGCTCTTATTTATAGGATATAGTAGTTATAACTGGTTTTTCGAAAACGAATCCGCTAGTAACCCTGAACTCTCTCATGGTGAAGTTAATATCGAAAATTTATATAATACTGAGGAATTTAATGGCCGTCAGTTTACTGAGTATAATTTAACTGCAAAAGAAGTTGAATGGTCACTTGGACAAGGTCAACTGATCAATGCATGGACTTATAACGGCACTGTACCAGGAAAACCACTTCGCGTAACAGAAGGAAATGTGCTAAAAGTTAATTTAAAAAATGAATTAGATGTCCCTGTTACAATCCATTGGCATGGCGCGATATTACCTAATGTGATGGACGGGGTACCTGATTTAACACAAGAAGCCGTTCAGCCTGGTGAAACATTTACTTATCAATTTGTTGCTAAGCATCCAGGAACATATTGGTACCACTCTCATCAACAAAGTTCTCTTCAAGTAGATAAAGGTCTATATGGTTCACTCGTTATAGAAGATCAAGATCAAAAAAACACTTATGACAATGAACAAATCCTAATTTTAGATGAGTGGTCTACAGATGGAAACCGAGAAAGTATCACAAATATGCCTGGTATGATGATGGGTAGTATGAGTGGAGATGGTGAAGCTGATACAAAAGAGATGTATGATACGTATTCAGTCAATGGAAAAACTGGAGACGAAATAAAACCTATCGTTATTAAAAATAATGAAAAGGCATTAATCAGAGTCATTAATGCGGGGTACCAAGTTCAAAAATTAGCCTTTCCAAATGGAACTGCTAGTGTTGTCGCATATGATGCTTCCAAAACAATAGAAGAAAAGAACAAGACTAATATTGTAGAAGTAGCACCTGGGGAAAGGGTCGATGTCGAACTTACCAACAATCAGTCTGAACCATGGTTGATTACAAATCTTACATCAACGGAAAGTGGGACCACTTCTCATGTACCGGTCCTATCGAACCCTCAACAAAATCACAAAAGTGTTAAACCTAGTGAATTAACAAAAGAAAAAACGGTTGACGGGTCAACACTTGGTAACAAAGAACTCATTTTCAACCATACTCCTAACAACGTTGATGTTAATTATGAAATGGATTTAAGTATGGGAATGGAGATGGGTGAAGGAATGACGTTCCAAATTAATGAACAAGTATTCCCTAACACACCGCCAATCAAAGTAAAAGAAGGGGACATTGTTAAGGTAGAGATTAGAAATAACGGTCGTTTAAATCACCCAATGCATTTACACGGTCATCGGTTTCAAGTCGTATCTAAAAATGGAAAAGTATATAAAGATCCCATGGTTAAAGATTTAATAAATGTTAAACCAGGAGAAACCTATGAAATATACTTTAAGGCCAGCAACCAAGGAGAATGGCTATTTCATTGTCACGATAATAACCATGCAGACCGTGGTATGATGACCATTGTTGATTATGAAGGCGTCTTCTCGCCATATGTAAAATAATAAAAGGAGTGAAACTAATGAATGGTGGAATGATGAATGGTGACATGGGAGGAAATCTATTTGGTGGTTTTTTCTTCAGTTTAATCATGATTGTATTAATTGTATTGATCATTGTTGTGCTAATATGGATGTTTAGAAATCCAAGTGACAATCACAAGCAAACTAATCAATCTCAAGATTCATTAGAAATCCTCAAATCAAGACTTGCTAAAGGTGAAATTACAGAAGAAGAATACGAGCGTTTGAAGGATAAAATAAACCATTAAAAGAAGCTGATATTTCATCAGCTTCTTTTAACATAATTTTATTGGCCGCATAAAGATAAAGAAAAAAGAGGTGGCCATTTTGGAAAATTTACCGTCCGTTGACCTAGGGTTAATGGCAGAGCATTTAGCTGCCCATGAAGGGGTTATTAACAAGTTATTTTTATATGAATCGATCACAACACTTCCAAAACTAAAAGAACTCTTACAACTACAAATTTCAATCATGATGAGTCACGTTGATGTCATGCTAAAGTTGATAGATTCTGATAACAAGCAATCAGTGAATGTCCCTCCACTAACCACATATGAAGATGTAACATTTCAACATCATTTTCAGCCTTTAAATGATTATACAAATAAATGGGTAACGTTAGAAGCCCATAATACAGCTAAGTGTATGTCAGAGCAAAATTATATATCGTCACTAAATATGAAAAATCCAAACGTCAAAAAAGCGCATTCTGATATGGCTTTACAACAAGCTCATATTCAGAAATTATATAATGAGCTGATCTCAATTATGAATTGGTCGTTTGTGCCTCACTCAACTATAGAGACTCAATATCAAACCTATCAATTTTATAGCGAGGTTTATCATGAGTAGCAAGAAAATCATATTCTTGCTACTTTTTTTGAAAACTAATTAACCCACTTATAACCAATCCCCCATACGGTTACTAAATGAGCGTCGACTGGAAATCCTACTTTTCTAATTTTATCTCTAATATTACGTATATGTGAATCAACGGTTCTCCCCTCAACATCCGTTGCATAACCCCAAATTAAGTCTATTAGTTTATCCCGTTCATAGACTTTACCAGGATTTTTTATTAAATATCCAATCATTTTAAATTCTTTTGGAGTTAATTTGATTACTTGATTGTTATACGATAATTCAAAAGTATCTTCATTCCACATTAAACCATTTGATTCTACAATTGATTGGGGTTGTGTTCTTCTAAGAAGAGCTTCCATTCTTGCAACTAGCTCTAATTCATCAAATGGCTTTGTAATATAATCGTCTGCTCCTAATTTAAAACCTTTAATAAGGTCCTCCTGTTGGTCCCGTGCAGTTAACATAATAATAGGAACACTTGAGAAGGATCTTATTTTTTGACATAATTCAAACCCACTCATTTCAGGCATCATTAAGTCTAAAATGACAATATTTATCTCTTTTTGCTTAATAATATCTAAACCGTCTCTTGATTGAGATATCTTAATACATTCATAACCATGTGGCTGTAAATAGACTTCAATTAAATCCAGCATTCTTATTTCGTCATCCACAATTAGTACTTTTTTCATTTTTAAACACTCCTCGGAAGGATAACTAAGACGGTCGTTCCACGGCCTAGTTCACTATCAACCTCTATTGAGCCACCATGTGACTCTACTATTTCCTTTGCTATTGTTAAGCCAATACCCGATCCGCCACTTGATCTAGAACGTGATTTTTCAACTCTATATAAACGATTAAAAATATACGGAATTTCTTCCTTAGGGATACCTTCACCTTCATCAGTTATCTGAATGGTAATTGAATTTTCAGACTCAGTGACATTTAAAGTTAGTTTACTTCCATCAGGGGAATGTTTTTTTGCATTATCTAATATATTAATTAACACTTGCTGAATGCGAGGCGGGTCTATAAAAGCTTCTAAGTGATTGGGACAATCAGCCTCTACCCTCAACTTTTTATCAAGAAAAGCTGGTTTCAATCTACGTATAACTGTCTGAATAATATCACATAAAGGTACCAATTTTTGATTGATGACAAACTTATTCTGATCAACTTTGGCCAAATCGAATAAATTTTTGATCAAAATCGATAACTGTTCTGCTTCTTCTTTAATAATTGAACTGTATTTGCTGATTTCATCGGTTTCTATGCTTGGACGATTAATAATATCTGCGTACCCTTTAATATAGGTTAAAGGAGTTCTTAATTCATGTGAAATATTAGATAAAAATTCACTTCGTTCAGCCTTTAATTGATCCAAATCTTTAGAGAGCCGTGTAATAGTCCTTGCTAAACTACCTAATTCATCCTGCCTTTCTGTATCTAAATCTATTTGATTATTATCTTCATCAATTTGTTCTGTTGCTTCTTTGATTTTGATTAAAGGAGCTGTGATGAACTTAGATAAAATGATAATCGTAATAACTGTAAGGATTAATGTTATTAAGCCAATCAGTTTAAATTGATCCTCTAACTCTGCAAGCATATCTTTAACTTTTTTCGTCTTTGCAAACATTAAGACATGCCCTTTAGTTCGACCATCAATTACAATTAAACTGTCTGATGCAATATACTTCTTTGTTTTCCATCTATCTTCAATCATCATGCCACCAGAGTCAATCGGTGTCCTGACAGCTCTATTAATCACCTGTCTTATTTCTTGTTCTATTGGATTGGAATTAACAAGTACTTGTCCATTTTCATCGGTGATAACGACAACAAAATCAGATGCAGACTCCATAATCCCAACATGTTCCATGGTCGACTCATTGTAATGATCCTCAAGAACATCCCGATGTGTATTTCCTCTAGCAAGTAAACTGTCCATAACTTCTTCAATTTGGTTATTAGCTAGGTTCGTATATAAGATAAAAAATAATGCCACCTCAACTAAGACGATAAATATGAAAAATAACATTCCTACCTTGAATGAAAGTTTATTCATCATTTATTGAACACGACCACTCTTGGATAATAATGTCCATGTTTTAGTACTATCCTTTGTTAAATATACATCTCCACTGGAGTAAGTATGGATCGCTAATTCATTAGGATTTTGGGGGTTTTGACTTATATCCATGGGTGCATCCTTACCTAGTTCAGGCAAGTTATTAACCGTTTTCTCTTGATTCTTCAGACCATAACTGACCAATGATGGTGAACCATCAAATGTGGAATAATATAAAGTATTTTCAGTAAAATAAACCCCGATTCCTTGTTTTCGTTCCGTTAATAACTTGAAGCTTTGTCCACCATCCTCTGACAAATATACGCCTCCTACTGATGTGACCGCTAATAAATTAGAATTATTCGGATGAACAGCTAAATCTATGTATTTACCGTCTATACTTGAACTGCTCACTTTTTTCCAATCTTCACCTTCAGAATTACTTAAGTATAACCCTTCATCCAAAGTCGAATTAGATTTAGGATTGTATAAAAAAATGTCATGACTCTCATACCCAACGGACAACAAGTGAAAATCTACTTCACCAACAAACCCAACATTTTCTAATGTTTTACCACCATCTAAACTTCTCTGAATGCCAATAGGATTCGGTAAATCAGATTGAGCACCTGGATGCCCAGAAGTATAAAACCCTTGATCTACTACATTGAAACCCATATAATCATTGATATTTTTAGTGGTTTCAAACCACTTGCCATCTTTGTAATATTTAAGCCCTGCGTGCGTACCGAAATTTAATTGACCATCCTTGTCATAACCCATACCGTGAACATGTGTCAATTGGTCACCTTGCAGTTCCTTCTCAAATGAATCGCTTTGTAAACTAGAACATCCAATTAAGAACAATAAGAACGTCATACTCACTAAGATAATTATTTTTTTCATCATCGTAACCTCCACTATCTATATCACTCGATATCATATCAATGAATTATCAAGTTTCTATGCAGAAAATTTATTGAACATGTGAACAAACGAAATCTTTATATTAGTCATTTTATCCATATCTTATTATGAGAAGCCACCATCTGCACATTTTTTGCATAATTTTAGGGAAAAGCTATAAAAACGATTTAAAAAGAGGTGAATAAATGACTCAATACAAGAAAAATAGCATTACCCTAATCGGTGCCATCGGTTTAGGTACAGGAGTTATGATTAGTGCCGGGATTTTCGCCCTATTGGGTCAAGTTGCCGAACTAGGAGGAAAATGGTTTCCACTTATTTTCATTCTAGGGGGAATTGTGACTGCATTTAGTGCTTACTCTTATATAAAACTAAGTAATACTTACCCCTCTGCAGGTGGCATCGGTATGTACTTAGTTAAAGAATATGGTAAAGGAACTTTAACAGCATTTGCAGCATTACTCATGGCTTTTTCAATGGTCATTAATCAAAGTTTAGTTGCAAGAACTTTTGGAAACTATACCTTACAATTAATTAATGTGGATTCCAATAGTTTTTGGATTCCTGTTTTAGGTGTTGGTCTATTAATTTTTGCTTTTATAGTCAATATTTCAGGCAATAAATTCATTCAAACCTTTACATCATTCGTTTCGCTACTTAAAATCATTGGATTACTTATTTTTGCAGGTGCGGGTTTGGTAGTCGTCAATTTTACATTTAGTCCTGCGGAAAGTACTAGCCAAGCACCAGAAACAAGTATCGCAGGTTTTATTGCGGCAATTGGTTTGACTGTTCTATCTTTCAAAGGGTTTACTACCATTACGAATCAAGGTGAAGAGATTGTAAAACCTAAGAAAAATGTTGGACGAGCCATTATGTTTTCGATCTTGATTAGCCTAGTCGTTTATATTTTATTAGCGTGGGCCGTATCGAGTAATTTACCTTTAAATAAAATTATAGAGAAGAAGGATTATGCACTTGCTGCAGCAGCTGAGCCAGCTTTAGGGAATTTAGGTGTTTGGTTCACTGTCATCATAGCTATTATTGCTACCATTTCTGGGATTATAGCTAGTGTATTTGCTGTTTCAAGGATGCTAGCTATGCTCACAAATATGGATTTGATTCCACATAGCCATTTCGGCATGCCAGGTAAAATTCAAAGACACACGTTGGTTTATACCATTGTTATTGCCATGGTTTTAACCGTTCTATTTGATTTAAGCAGAATTGCTTCATTAGGTGTCTTCCTTTATTTGATTATGGACCTAATCATTCATTGGGGGTTACTTACGAAGTTAAAAGATCAAATTGATTTCAATCGCATCATTGTTATAGGAGCCATTGTACTTGACTCCATTATATTAATAGCCTTTACCTGGGTTAAAATCAAAGCCGATTCCCTTATTGTTTTAGTAGCCATTGTGGTTATGATTATAACTTATATTGGTGAAAGATGGTTTTTAAAAATAAGTAAAAAGTAATGCTTAACACTTCATAAGCCGCTAACTATAAATGTCAGCGGCTTATATTCTCTAGTTTTGTACAGGTTTTTGTAACGAAACAACCGTATCGCCCGCTTCAGGCTTTACTTCATTATTCGGTGTGAAGAAATCAAGGTTTCCTGACTTTCTTAATATAAACAATAAAACACTTTCAGAATCTAAATCTTTTAAGAATTGATTGTACGTGTATTGCTGAGTAATCCCCGTTCTCTTAAACAAGAACCCTTTATTAATTTTATCGTTTAATGCGCTCCAGTTAGCATTTTCTTCAAATAATAAGCGGCCACTTAAGTGTTTGCTCACATCTTCTAAATGATCTCCTTGATTGACTTGAAGTGGTAACTGGAATAAATGCTCCCTGCCAAATGCAGGCATAAAGGTCGAACTCACTAGCGTATTATAAGAGTCATATTCCGTAAGACCTATCATATATTCATAAGGCGTAAGGTCTATTTGGTAGTCCGTTTGTTCGGACAAAATCTCACCATGCTCATAAGGGACGCCAAGTCTCCTTGCGTGAGATAAGCGACTCCATGATGAATCTGTGACTAATACCGGTATATTAAGATCCTCTAAAACTTTGGCTAAATTAACCGAAAACTTACTAGCCCCGACAATTAATACACCCGGCTTACTTTCTGTAGATAAATTAAGATGTTTTGCTACCCAGCTAAGTGAAAACCCATGGACCACAACTGTTGCAAAGACAAGTCCGAATGTAAGAGAGGTTAGGATTTCAGCATCTTCAAAGCCTGCATCTAATAGTACACCCGCAAAATACCCTGAAACAGTTAGCGCGACAATCCCGCGAGGCGCAATCCAGCCAACGAGTAACTTTTCCTTAAATTGAAGATCCGTTTTGATCGTCGATAAAAATATACTTAATGGTCTTGTGACAAAAAGCATAATTAAGATAAAGACGATAATATGCCAATCAAAAATGGATAGTAGCGTTTCACGGTTAAGCGAAGCTGTCAGCATAATGAAAATTATCGAAATGAGTAGGATTGATATATTTTCCTTAAAATGCCTCATATCGCCAATAGATGAGATATGCATATTCGCTATGGTCATCCCCATGACCGTAACGGCAAGTAATCCCGTTTCGTGCATTATAGTGTCACTTAATGCAAAAGCCATCACAACACTAGCTAATACGACGGGTGATTTCAAAAATTCTGGTACATAACCATTTTCGAACATCCACCCAATTCCGTACCCGAAAAAGGCACCAATGACCGCAGCTAATAATGAACCAGCTAAGAAAGCTAAAACCGTTGCAAATGTGACGGCATCCATTGTTACAAATTTAACGAACTCATATGCAAACACGGCAACGAGTGCGCCAAACGGATCAACGATAATACCTTCCCATTTAAGGATAGCTGCTGGTCTAGGTTTTAATTTTGCCTGCCTTAAAAGTGGCAAAATAACAGTTGGGCCAGTCACGATGAGAATACCACCAATCACAAAGGCAACCGCCCATGATAAGTCCGCGATATAATGTGCTGCTAAAGAACCCAAAATCCAGGCAAGAAATGCACCCAACGTTGTGATACGAAAGATTGGTTTTCCAAGTCCTTTTATTTCACGAAAATCTAAATTCAGGCTTCCTTCAAATAATATAATACCGACGGCAATTGAAATGAGCGGGCTATACATTCCGCCCAAATCTTCTTGCGGATTTATGATTCCTAAAATCGGACCTGCGAGTAAGCCCATAACAGACATCACAACAATGGCTGGCATTCTAAAACGCCATGCAAGCCACTGGGAACTTACTCCTAGTGCTCCGATTAACATTAAGATAAATAATAAATTATCCATATAAATACCTCTCTCACTCTACGAACCATATGATTCAAAATGTCTGCTTGTGGTATATTGTGTATAGGACATTCGATATAGAGCGTTCCATTTAATTTCACGTTTGAATTATATATATTTTTAGGGGGCGAGTCAATGACAGAATTAGCTTCATTATTTTTATTAATTATTATCTTTCTACTATTAATTATCCCAGGAGTTTTTATGCTTTATGGCTATTTTATCGATCGGAATCAAAGACGTCATTCTGTGTTAAAAAACTATCCATTAATAGGTAGAGTGCGCTACTTTTTTGAAAGTATAGGGCCTGAGTTAAGACAGTATTTATTTACAGAGGATAACGAAGGCAAACCTTTCTCACGAAAAGACTACCAAAACATTGTGTTACCGGCAAAGTATAAAAAGAGAATGGTCGGCTTTGGGTCGCAGCGTGATTTCGATCAACCTGGTTATTACATAAAAAACACGATGTTTCCTAAATTAGAAGAAGAATTAGCCATCGATCAGCAAGAAAAGATTAAGACTTATGCTTATTATATTGAAAAAGAGTACCTTTTTTCACGTAAAGAGTATCGAATCAAGAAAGAAGTTGATCCATACTTTTTAGATGAAAAGCATTCAGTGGTTATTGGACCAAATTGCCCGAAGCCTTTCGTCGCTAAAGGACTCATCGGAATGTCTGGCATGAGTTATGGCGCACTTGGCGACCGTGCTGTAACTGCATTATCCTTAGGACTAGGCAGAGCTGGCGGAACCTGGATGAACACAGGTGAAGGAGGCGTGTCGGATTATCACTTAAGAGGAAATGTCGATTTAATTATGCAAATTGGCCCAGGCCTATTTGGCGTCAGAACAAAAGAAGGCGAAATGTCTTGGGAACAGCTGCAAAACAAAGCTGGGATTGAACAAATTAAAGCGTTTGAATTGAAGCTGGCTCAAGGTGCTAAAACGCGTGGTGGACACGTTGAAGGCGAGAAAGTCACTGAAGAAATTGCAGCGATTCGTAACATTACGCCTTACCAAACCGTTGACAGTCCGAACCGTTTTAAAGAGTTCGATGACGTCTATGGCATGCTCGATTTTGTCGAACGTGTACGTGAAGTAACCGGCAAACCAGTCGGGATTAAAATTGTGGTCGGCCAGCAAGGCGACATCGACACACTAGCGCGGGTAATGGCTGAGACCGGCCACGCTCCAGACTTTATTTCCGTTGATGGCGGTGAAGGCGGAACGGGCGCTACTTATCAAGAGCTTGCAGACAGCGTTGGCTTGCCGATCAAATCAGCGATCCCGATCTTGCACGGAGCCCTAGTGGACCATGGCGTCCGCGACCGAGTTAAAATTATTGCATCCGGCAAACTGTTCACACCTGACCGAATAGCTGTCGCCTTAGCATTAGGTGCCGACCTCGTTCAAGTTGCCCGCGCGTTCATGGTCACTGTTGGCTGCATCATGGCGCAGGTCTGCCACACGAACCACTGTCCAGTAGGTGTTGCAACCACAGACCCTAGTTTACAAAAAGCCCTTAATATAGAAGAAAAATCTTATCGGGTAACGAATTTTGTGATCTCTGTACGCGAAGGCCTGTTTAACATCGCGGCCGCTGCAGGCTTAGAGTCTCCTACCCAACTGAAAGACGAGCACGTTTCTTATAAAGATCTGTATGATGTCGTTTATGAGAATCATTTAATGACGAATCAGAAGTAAAGCTCCTCTAGGTGAGGAGCTTTTTTTGTGAGTTGGTTAGAACCTTGGGCTAGATTTACCGATCAGTTTTTTTAAACCATATTCGTCGGTTCTTCAGCACCCCCCCTCCTTCACTTTCACTGCTTCAACCCCTGTTTTTTGCCTATCAATTATAAAATTAATTTTCATTTATGTTAACTTTCCTTACATATTTTTGTTGAAAAGGTTGATTTTTCACAAAAATAAGCATATTATAATTAATAATTACATTTAGTGTTAAGAAAGTTAACAATAAAATTTAAAGGAGTGATTTTTTTGAAAAAGATTGAAGCGATTATTAGACCTGAAAAGTTCCAAGACCTTAGAGACACACTTGATCAAAAAGGGGTTAAAGGAATGACAATCTCTGAAGTTGCTGGGTGTGGGCAGCAAAAAGGGCAAGAAGGCATGTTTAGAGGAACAAGATACGAAATTAAACTTTACCCAAAAGTAAAAGTCGAATTAGTCGTTGATGACCATGAAGTTGACTTACTAGTGAACACCATTCTAAACATTTGTGCCACTGGTAATGTGGGTGATGGGAAGATTTTTGTCACACCTGTTGAAAATGTATATCGCATTCGTACAGGTGAACTTGGAAAAGAAGCATTAATATAAGGGGGAATACAAATGGTTAAAAAAGTTTTATCGTTAATAATTGGTTTAAGTTTAATTCCTACTGTATCTTTTGCTGCAACATCAAATGAGATCGCCCCATTGATTTCATCAATTGATATGGTATGGATGATGTTAGGCGCTTTCCTAGTATTCTTTATGCACGCTGGATTTGCGATGGTTGAGACAGGATTTACTCGTTCAAAAAATGCATTGAACATACTAATGAAGAACATGATGACCATAGCCATAGCATCTGTTCTATACTTTTTAATAGGTTTCGGACTGATGTTTGGTGATTCGCTTGGTGGTTTTATTGGCACATCAGGGTTTTTACTCACAGGACAAACCGATCAAATAGGGTTCTTTGTCTTTCAAGCTATGTTTGCCGCAACATGTGCGACAATTATTTCAGGTGCAGTTGCCGAAAGAATCAAATTAAGTTCTTACTTAATCCTTACTATTTTCATGACTGGAATCATTTATCCAATCGTCGGACATTGGATTTGGGGTGATGGCTGGTTAGCTGCACTTGGTTTCGTAGACTTTGCTGGTTCATCAGTTGTTCATTTAACAGGGGCAGTTGGTGGACTAATAACGGTGTTAGTGCTTGGTCCTCGTATAGGTAAGTATGCTAAAACTAAAGTCAACGTGATCCCAGGACATAATATTCCAATCGGAGCCTTAGGCGTATTTATCTTATGGTTCGGTTGGTTCGGATTTAACGGAGGGAGTACCCTTGCCGCAGATCCTACATTAATCCCATCAGTGATTGCGACGACACTTTTATCTGCATCAGCTGGTATCGTTGCATCAGCCTTATACTCACACATAAAGTTCAATCGAATTGACGCCACGCTAACATTAAACGGTGCACTCGCTGGGCTTGTAGGAATCACCGCTGGTACAGCAAACGTTACACCAATTGGCGCTATTTTCATCGGCTTAATAGCAGGTATTATTTTAGTCGAAGCAGTCCAGTTACTCGATCGCGTATTAAAAATTGATGACCCAGTCGGCGCCATTACCGTTCACGGTATTTGCGGAATATGGGGCACAATCGCTGTTGGATTATTTGCGGTTGAAGGCGGACTGTTTTATACAGGTAGCTTTGAATTACTAGGAATTCAAGCGCTCGGTGTCATCAGCGTCATTTTATGGACACTTGTTACAACTGCGGCCGCATTATTCATCATTACTAGCACCGGTTCAATCAGAGTTTCGCGAGAAGATGAAATTGCAGGTCTCGACTTCTCAGAACACGGATCATCCGCCTACGAAGCAACGAACAGTATCTATAACGAAAACTTAGACATGAAAGGCGAATTCGGCATCGGATTGTTGAAACGATTAGATCGGCTAGATCAGAAATCTCCTGACTCAGGAGAACAACCTTCATAAAATAGGAAAAGCTCCTCGTTGGTGAGGAGCTTTTTTGTTGATAATGAGGGGCTTTACGGCCTGTTTTTGAGATTTATCGGCCCGTTCTATCAGTCAGTTTTAAGGTTTTATCGGTCAGTTTTTTAGATTTATCAATCAGTTTTGGAGTTAGTATAAAAAGTGGACACGTGAGATTGAGTAGTTTTTTTAATACAATAGACTATTAAGGAGCGTGTTTACCTTGCCAAAACGATCTGAAAATTATCC
>NZ_JBHUMZ010000002.1:0-4035 GCF_042685285.1 Piscibacillus salipiscarius
TTCGGGTCGTAAAACTCTGTTGTTAGGGAAGAACAAGTTCCGTTCGAATAGGGCGGAGCCTTGACGGTACCTAACCAGAAAGCCACGGCTAACTACGTGCCAGCAGCCGCGGTAATACGTAGGTGGCAAGCGTTGTCCGGAATTATTGGGCGTAAAGCGCGCGCAGGCGGTTCCTTAAGTCTGATGTGAAATCTTGCGGCTCAACCGCAAGCGGTCATTGGAAACTGGGGAACTTGAAGACAGAAGAGGAGAGCGGAATTCCACGTGTAGCGGTGAAATGCGTAGAGATGTGGAGGAACACCAGTGGCGAAGGCGGCTCTCTGGTCTGTGCTTGACGCTGAGGCGCGAAAGCGTGGGGAGCGAACAGGATTAGATACCCTGGTAGTCCACGCCGTAAACGATGAGTGCTAGGTGTTAGGGGGTTCCACCCTTAGTGCTGCAGTTAACGCAATAAGCACTCCGCCTGGGGAGTACGGCCGCAAGGCTGAAACTCAAAGGAATTGACGGGGGCCCGCACAAGCGGTGGAGCATGTGGTTTAATTCGAAGCAACGCGAAGAACCTTACCAGGTCTTGACATCCTCGGACCACCCTAGAGATAGGGTCTTCCCTTCGGGGACCGAGTGACAGGTGGTGCATGGTTGTCGTCAGCTCGTGTCGTGAGATGTTGGGTTAAGTCCCGCAACGAGCGCAACCCTTAACCTTAGTTGCCAGCATTCAGTTGGGCACTCTAAGGTGACTGCCGGTGACAAACCGGAGGAAGGTGGGGATGACGTCAAATCATCATGCCCCTTATGACCTGGGCAACACACGTGCTACAATGGATGGTACAATGGGCCGCGAAGCCGCGAGGTGAAGCAAATCCCAAAAAGCCATTCTCAGTTCGGATTGTAGGCTGCAACTCGCCTGCATGAAGCCGGAATCGCTAGTAATCGTGGATCAGCATGCCACGGTGAATACGTTCCCGGGCCTTGTACACACCGCCCGTCACACCACGAGAGTTGGTAACACCCGAAGTCGGTGGGGTAACCTTTTGGAGCTAGCCGCCGAAGGTGGGACCAATGATTGGGGTGAAGTCGTAACAAGGTAGCCGTATCGGAAGGTGCGGCTGGATCACCTCCTTTCTAAGGAAGATAACGGAGACTATAGTGCTATTTTGTTTAGTTTTGAAGGATTGAATGTCCTTCAAAACCTTTTTGGTGTCCTCATGGACCCAAGGTTAAGAACCTTGAAAACTAAATACGAACGCCAAAGCATCGAAACGATTTAAAAAAGATTGTCATGTCTTTTCACGTATAGAAGTTAAGTGATTAAGAGCGCACGGTGAATGCCTTGGCACTAGGAGCCGAAGAAGGACGGGACAAACACCGATATGCCTCGACGAGCTGTAAGTAAGCGTTGACTCGGGGATGTCCGAATGGGGAAACCCGCTATCCGTAATGGGGTAGCATTCGTTACTGAATTCATAGGTGACGGAAGGCAACTCGGGGAACTGAAACATCTCAGTACCCGAAGGAAGAGAAAGCAAATGCGATTTCCTAAGTAGCGGCGAGCGAAACGGANCAGTGCTATTTTGTTTAGTTTTGAAGGCTTGAAATTTTATACTAAATATAATAAGATGGGCCTGTAGCTCAGCTGGTTAGAGCGCACGCCTGATAAGCGTGAGGTCGGTGGTTCAAGTCCACTCAGGCCCACCATCTTCAAAACTCCATTACTTGGGGCCTTAGCTCAGCTGGGAGAGCGCCTGCTTTGCACGCAGGAGGTCAGCGGTTCGATCCCGCTAGGCTCCACCATTTTGTTAAGAACCTTGAAAACTAAATACGAACGCCAAAGCATCGAAACGATTTAAAAAAGATTGTCATGTCTTTTCACGTATAGAAGTTAAGTGATTAAGAGCGCACGGTGAATGCCTTGGCACTAGGAGCCGAAGAAGGACGGGACAAACACCGATATGCCTCGACGAGCTGTAAGTAAGCGTTGACTCGGGGATGTCCGAATGGGGAAACCCGCTATCCGTAATGGGGTAGCATCCGTCACTGAATTCATAGGTGACGGAAGGCAACTCGGGGAACTGAAACATCTCAGTACCCGAAGGAAGAGAAAGCAAATGCGATTTCCTAAGTAGCGGCGAGCGAAACGGAATCAGCCCAAACCAAGACGCATGCGTCTTGGGGTTGTAGGACACTCCATTGGAGTTACCAAGAATGACGGTAGACGAAGCGACCTGGAACGGTCCGCCAAAGACGGTAACAGCCCGGTAGTTGAAATCGCCATTCCTCCGGAGTGGATCCTGAGTACGGCGGAACACGTGAAATTCCGTCGGAATCTGGGAGGACCATCTCCCAAGGCTAAATACTCCCTAGTGACCGATAGTGAACCAGTACCGTGAGGGAAAGGTGAAAAGAACCCCGGAAGGGGAGTGAAAGAGAACCTGAAACCGTGTGCTTACAAGTAGTCGGAGCCCGTTAATGGGTGACGGCGTGCCTTTTGTAGAATGAACCGGCGAGTTACGGTGGTCGGCAAGGTTAAAGGGAAGACCTGGAGCCGCAGCGAAAGCGAGTCTGAATAGGGCGAATGAGTCGGACACCGTAGACCCGAAACTGTGTGATCTACCCATGTCCAGGGTGAAGGTCAGGTAACACTGACTGGAGGCCCGAACCCACGTATGTTGAAAAATGCGGGGATGAGGTGTGGGTAGGGGTGAAATGCCAATCGAACACAGAGATAGCTGGTTCTCTCCGAAATAGCTTTAGGGCTAGCCTCAACGTGAGAGTCTTGGAGGTAGAGCACTGATTGGACTAGGGGCCCCTATCGGGTTACCGAATTCAGTCAAACTCCGAATGCCAATGACTTATCGTTGGGAGTCAGACTATGGGTGATAAGGTTCATAGTCGAAAGGGAAACAGCCCAGACCGCCAGCTAAGGTCCCTAAGTATGTGTTAAGTGGAAAAGGATGTGGCGTTGCTTAGACAACCAGGATGTTGGCTTAGAAGCAGCCACCATTTAAAGAGTGCGTAATAGCTCACTGGTCGAGTGACGCTGCGCCGAAAATATACCGGGGCTAAACACATCACCGAAGCTGCGGATTGTCCGTAGGACAGTGGTAGGAGAGCGTTCTAAAGGCGTTGAAGCTAGACCGTGAGGACTAGTGGAGCGTTTAGAAGTGAGAATGCCGGTATGAGTAGCGAAAAAGAAGTGAGAATCTTCTTCACCGTATGCCTAAGGTTTCCTGAGGAAGGCTCGTCCGCTCAGGGTTAGTCGGGACCTAAGCCGAGGCCGAAAGGCGTAGGCGATGGATAACAGGTTGACATTCCTGTACCACCTCCTCTCCATTTGAGCAATGGGGGAACGCAGGAGGATAGGGGAAGCGCGTCATTGGATGAACGCGCCCAAGCAGCAAGAGTGGTGGATAGGCAAATCCGTCCACCGAGAGCTTGAGCTGTGATGGGGAGGGAACATAAGTACCGAAGTCCCTGATTTCACACTGCCAAGAAAAGCCTCTAGCGAGGAGAGAGGTGCCCGTACCGCAAACCGACACAGGTAGGCGAGGAGAGTATCCTAAGGTGATCGGGAGAACTCTCGTTAAGGAACTCGGCAAAATGACCCCGTAACTTCGGGAGAAGGGGTGCTTGTCTAGGCTACGACCTAGCAAGCCGCAGTGAAAAGGCCCAAGCGACTGTTTATCAAAAACACAGGTCTCTGCGAAGCCGTAAGGCGAAGTATAGGGGCTGACACCTGCCCGGTGCTGGAAGGTTAAGGGGATGCGTTAGCCCTTCGGGCGAAGCGTTGAACCGAAGCCCCAGTAAACGGCGGCCGTAACTATAACGGTCCTAAGGTAGCGAAATTCCTTGTCGGGTAAGTTCCGACCCGCACGAAAGGTGCAACGACTTGGGCACTGTCTCAACGAGAGACCCGGTGAAATTATACTATGCGTGAAGATGCGCATTACCCGCGACAGGACGGAAAGACCCCGTGGAGCTTTACTGTAGCCTGATATTGAATGTTGGTACAGCTTGTACAGGATAGGTGGGAGCCTT
>NZ_JBHUMZ010000003.1:0-48691 GCF_042685285.1 Piscibacillus salipiscarius
TTAATTAATTACAATTAACAGTAGCGAAGCGTGCGCTTGTGTTCCTTATAATTACAGAAATGTCATTTAATCTTTATGGAAGTTAACTATAGTTTTTTAAAAAAATTTATAAGCTTACTATTGGCTGGTATGACAACATTTCCCGAGGGAGTCTACGCATTTTGACTAGGCAAATAACACTCAATATTCGGTTTTTATTTAACTATTTTTATTCTGTCCCAGCCTCTTTTTTCAAAAAAATAAATTTACAAGAAAAATTCCAAGTGTTTCTTCATATATTTCATCGAACTGGCTAAACGGTAAAGGGTTGGTCCCACGTCCAAGTTCAACTGTATATCCTGGCCGTCTATATTCTTGAATGTACCAGTCTTTAAATCCAGCATGACTATCTACATAACGAATAGGGATATAGCCACTAACCCTTCCATATTCATTTACAATTGTTTGAGCCTCACGTGGTTCTAAACCCTCATAACCCCAATAAATGACCTCACCTTGAGTGTGTAAGGCAAGAACGCGATCAAATCCTTTTTCTTCAACTAAGTTAGCCATTGTTTTAGCCTCAGGTTCTGATAACGGATAAGGACCAGGATAATTTCTTGGTGAAGGCTGCTGCCGTTTTCGATTGCTTTCAATTTCCCAATTAGCAGGATATTGATTATTTAAGTCTACTCCTCTGATATTAGCTTTCCAATTATTAAAATTTGTACTTTGATTATTAATGGATAGTACTAAATCGCGGATCGCTTCATCATCTGGTAATCCTTGGTTAATTAAATCAACACCATCTGGATTGACCATTGGAACAAGTGATAATGTGATTTGATCATAAAAAGCATTCATATTTACATCGCGAATAGGTTCACCTGATGAAAGAGATAATAAGTAATCATGTAGAAAACGCATGATAACTGATGTTGTAATGGATTCATTAGCATGGAAAGATCCATTAATATGAACATGTTTGTCGCCTTCACCAATTGAAACTTCATATATAGGTTTATTTTGAACAGATCGACCGATTTCTCTAAGCGATATAAATGGGTACTGATTTACCAACGTAAATAAATCATCTTCTAGACGTTCGGAAGTATAAAGTTGATCAAAGTTAAGAATGTCATTGTTAATTCTGACTGGTAAAGTGATGGTATCCCCAACCCTTAGTTGATAAGGGTCAATAGGGTTTGTTGCCAGAATCTGATCTAAAGGTATTTGATTATTTTGGCTAACACTCCAGAGCGTATCTCCACTTTGGATTTTGTAACTGTGGGTTTGATAATAAGGAACTTTGATCACCTGACCAATCCTTAGCATACTTGGGTTTGTGTATGGATTAGCGTTCAATAATTGCTGAAGAGGAACATTGAATATGCTTGATATTCTATAGTAGGTCATTCCAGGTTGAATGACTAAATCCATTTGAAATCCTCCTTAAGTATTTAAGATGGAACACTATTATAAGTATATTTGCACATTCACAAAAAAGTGCTTATAATTTTATTAGAATACATTGCACAGACGTGGTTTCTTATATACAATGTGTTAAGATAGTTTTAGAGAAAAATAAAGGAGTGGTTACTTTGGCATTTATTATTACATCACCTTGTAAGGATGAAAAAGCTGCAGAATGTGTTGAAGTCTGCCCGGTAGATTGTATCGAGGAAGGCAAGGACATGTTCTATATAGATCCAGATATTTGCATTGATTGTGGTGCATGTGAAGCGGTATGTCCAGTAGAAGCTATTTATCATGAAGATGAGCTTCCTGAGGAAGAACGCGAATATATCGAAATTAACCGTAAATTCTTCCAAGAATAACATAAGGTATTAAAAAGGCTGGATATAGTTATTCAGCCTTTTTTCTCTTTGAACACGTGTTTTTAAAATGTTCCTAATTTAACGTGACTCGCCAAAAGGCGGGTTTTATTAATGAAATAATTTCTAAGGGGTCTACAATATGAAACGATTATATCTAACTGATACACAAACGGAGCAATTCTTCTCATTATTAAGATGGCTGTTTTTAATCGTTTGTTCTGGCTTATTTTACTATGAACCAATTAGACAACAGCTTCAGCTGACTTTCGAGACATTTGACTATTTATTTATCACAGCATTTTCATATATGTTAATTACTCAAATTGCCTTATTTTTTACTTCTAAAAGAGAACGATTGCAACAATTTGTCTTAAAACTTGGAATTGTGATGGACTTTATTGTTATTTTTTGGCTGATCGCATTATCAGGTGGTATGAATAGTTGGTTTATCCCTGTCATTTATCTATTTCTTATGCATGCCACAATCTACTGGAGAACAAAAGGGTTGTTATGGTCTTTAATTTTTTCTGTTTTAGCCTACACAATGATTGGATTCTATCAAGCTAGTAATATAACGACTGATGTTATTTGGACTTACCTTTTTAATGTATCATTCTTTATTATTATTGGCTTATTTGCTGGAATATTAGCATTAAGGGAACGAAAACATTTAAAAGAAAAGGTTTCTTTTCACGACCAATCAATTAAAGATTATGTAACAGGCCTATATAATCACCGCTCATTCCAAAACACGTTGTCAAAACTAACTCAAAGTGAAAAACCAATTACATTAATTATGGCAGACATTGATAATTTTAAACAAATTAATGACCGATATGGACATACTATTGGCGATCAAGTATTATCAGCGTTTGGAAATACTTTAATCCATGAGTTAGATCCTATGGAGAGCTACTCTTTTCGCTATGGTGGAGAAGAGTTTGCGATTATTTTATTTGATCGACATAAAAGATCTATAGAACAACAAATTAATGAATGGAATAAATTATTTCAGCACGGGATTCAGCTCATTCCGGAATTAAAAGGTGAAAACATTACCATTAGTTATGGAGTCGCTTTTTCCGCAGAAGATGACGAAAAGGATGCATTATTAAAACGAGCTGATGACTATATGTATTTAGCTAAATCAAATGGGAAAAACCAAGTGATGTTTCAGGAATCATATGAACGTATAGGAGAATCATGATGATCACAACTGACAAAATAAAAACTTCATATAATTTTGATGTCTTATGGAACATATTCGAAAGAGAGCCGTATCAAAATATTAATCAAAAGTTATTAAAACTGTATAAGAAATGGCAAAAGAGGCAATTAACGATTGGGTTTACAGGGCATTTTTCTGCAGGAAAATCAACGTTAATTAATGCATTGTTAGAAGATGATATTCTCCCATCTAGTCCAATTCCAACTAGTGCGAACATTGTCGAAATACAATACGGAAATGCGGAATCAACCACCTATCATCTTCCTAACAATCTCCAGGCAAAAGAGGAAACGATTAATTTAGATCATGTTAAACAACTTGCACGTAACGGTGAGACGGTTGAATCGATCACCATCCAAAAACCTATCAATGTGTTGAAAAATGACATTAACTTAATGGATACACCTGGTATCGATTCCTCTGATGATGAAGAGTTCAAGAGAACGTTATCTAACACGTATCTAATTGATTTTTTTGTTTATGTAATGGATTATAATCACGTTCAATCAGAAGTGAATTTTAAATTTCTTAGAGAACTTGAAGATAACAGAGTACCATACGTAATGGTCGTTAATCAGGTCGATAAGCACAATGATGAAGAGCTACAATTCGACTCATTTAAACAGTCATTAAAGGAGAGTTGTCGTTCTTGGGGACTTAAGCCAAAACACATATTCTATACGTCTTTAATTAATGAGGGACATGAGCTTAATCAATTCGAAAACCTTCAACAATTTTTACAACAATTAATTGAAGATCAAGAGCGATTAATCGTTGATAAATTATCGTTTGAGTTAGAAAACTTAATGGAAGAATGGGCTAATCATAAACTTGATTTAAACCAAAATGAATACGATTCTGTAAATGAAAAACGAAATTCAATCAAACGTTTGTTTGAAGAAAAGAAATTAATCATTGAAGAAAAGGATCAGTTTCGTTCGAAGCTGAACCAAAAAATGAACGATTTGTTTCAAAACGCTTATATTATGACTTTTGAAACTCGTGAATCAGCAAAATTGTATTTAGAGTCCCTTCAGCCAAAGTTTAAAGTTGGAAGAATATTTTCTAGGAAAAAAACAGAAGAAGAAAAACAGAGAAGACAAAGTGAATTTTTGAAAGCTATTCAAGAGCGAGTCAAAACTGAAATGATTTGGCATATTCGCAGACTGCTATTGGACATAATGAGCGAAGAACAATTAGAAGACCAAGCACTAACAGAAAACATTCAAAACTTTAGTTTAAAGATTACTGAAGAAGATTTAAATAAGTCAGTCAATCCTTCAGCAGAAATCAATGCTAATTCTGTTTTAATTTATACTGATCAGCTTCATAAAGATTTATCTAAGAAAGTTAAACAAGAAGCGGCATCAATCACAACAGATCTTGAAGGGATTATGAAACAACATCAAGATAGAAAAATTGAAAAAATTAATGAAAATATAAAGCAAATTGAATCAGAACTAGAAGATTTTCAAGATCTTGACGCATTAGAAGAACAAAAAGGGCAATTAGTTACTCAGCTCAAAGACCAAGTTTTTAATGAAGATACATCTAATGATAAAATCGAACTCGCTGCGAAGGAATTCTTCTACACTCAAAGTGTCGATATTAATGAGCTATTAAGACGTGACATAACTGAAGAAGAAACTGAGCATGAAACTAAAGCAGTGAATAAGGATGAACGTTTAAATGCTGAAGCTATTAAGAAAAGAAGTCAAGTTGCACTTAGTTATATAAAAGACTTATCACCATTAGAGCCTTTTAATAAATCAATTACAGAACAATTTAATCAGTTAGAGAACACACAAATGACCATTGCTTTATTTGGAGCCTTTAGTGCTGGGAAATCGTCATTTGCAAATGCTTGGTTAGGTGAAGCAGTTTTACCCGCCTCTCCAAATCCTACAACAGCGGCTATTAATAAAATCGCTCCTGTTTCTGAGAAACATGAACATGGTGATGTGTTAGTTCAATATAAAACTGATGACCAATTATTAAATCAATTATATAAAATTATTGAGCCATATACGAGCGAGACCTTTAATGCTTTATCTGATTTAGTAAAGTATTTATCAAAAAACATCAAAACGTTATTGAAACATTTGCATCAAACCGAAGCATCTTTTATCCAAGCATTTCTTGAAGGTTATCAACAAAAACGTACAGAATTAGGAAAAGAGCGTGCCATCACGATTAGTGAGTTTCCTAAATATGTCACCATTGAATCGATTTCATGTTTCATTGAAGAAATGACCATTTTTTATGATTGTGATTTAACCAGAAAAGGCATCACATTAGTGGATACTCCAGGTGCTGATTCCATTCACTCAAGGCATACAAACACATCATTACATTATGTGAAGCATTCAGATGCGATTATTTACGTTAACTATTATAATCATGCATTTTCAAGGGCTGATAGAGAATTTTTAATTCAATTAGGCCGAGTTAAGGATACGTTTGCATTAGATAAAATGTTCTTTATTTTAAATGCGGCCGATTTAGCTAAAGACCAACAAGAACTGAAACTTGTAGAGAATTATTTAGTTGATCAACTACAACAATATGGAATTAATCAACCTTCTGTCTATTCACTTTCAAGTAAAGCATTAATGGACGGGGAAGAAAAGGTAGATGATCAACCGTTTTTCCATCGTTTTGATCAATTTATCGAGCAAGATGCTAAAGAAATAATGGCTAATCAGTTAGATTTAGAACTTAAGCGATTAAACGAATATCTTTCATCAACCATTAAGGAAGCTGAATCAAATAAGGAAGAACAAGAACAAAAGCTAATTGAATTACAAAAACAACTGAAAGAAGTCTTAAAATGGACAGAAGAAGAATCTGATGCATTGTACATTAACCATTTGGAACAAGAAATTAATGAATTGACTCACTATTTACACCAACGACTTATGATTCAATTAACGGACTTAATGAAAGATTCAATCAATCCAGTCACTATTGATGCAAATGGAAAACAAGGCAGACAGCAGATCAAGATTGCACTAAAGAGATTACAAAGCTATCTTGCTGAACAATGGTCAAAAGAGTTTAATACTACACTAATCATACTTGAAAGAAAGATGTCGTTAACGTTAGATGAATGGGTAAAACAAGTGAACCAATATATTGAGAACAACACCGAGCTTACTAAGTTACTATTTAAAGAAAAATCTTTTTCTGAACCTAATTTACTCCAAATGACAGAGCTTTTAACAGAACAAAACGCTGATGATTTATCTGCTATTTATAAAAATAAAAAAGAGTTCTTTGAACAACAAGAGGTCCAAGAATTATTCGAACAGCTCAATACCAAACTGGATAATGCAGTGAAATCCAATGTAGAAACTCTTAATTCTGAGCTAAAATCACACTTTGAATCTCAATTTAAGAAATCAAAAGATCAAGTAATTCAAAATTATAAAGAACAGCAACAAGAATTAATTAGTCAAAAGCAAGCAATTTATCAAAATGCAGATTATCTACAAACATTCCGTCAACTTTATCAGGAGATTCAATAGTAAGAAAATTCGACAAATACAGTTTCTTTCGCTATAATTTGTTTAATTGCATTAAACAATGAGGGGGATTTGATGACAACTAAAAGAGTATTAAAAGCAGAAGATTTATTCCGAATTGATTCAGTTGCAGACCCGAGAGTCTCACCTACAAAAAAAGAAGCTGTATTTGTCAAAACAACATTAGATCAAGATGAGAATAAATATGTATCAAATTTATATCATTTAGATTTAAAAACCAATGACGCTACTCAGTGGACATATGGCAAACAAAGCGTGTCACACCCTAGATGGTCAAATGATGGACAAAATATTCTATTTCTATCCAATCGTGACGATAAGAATCAAGTCTACATTCTTTCCACAAAAGGTGGAGAAGCTAAAAAAGTTACAGATGAAAAAGAAGGCGTAACAAGTGCTGAGTTCTCCCCAGATTCTAAGCGAATTATCTATCAGACAGGTTATAGCTTAGAAGGAGATGACAGTTCAGATGATAAGGATAAAGACGAACAAGAGCTCCCTAAGCCTAAAGTGATTCATCGTATGAAGTATAAAGCTGATGGGGCAGGTTTGCTCAAAGAGAAGTACCAACAACTAAAATTACTAGATTTGTCTTCAGAGGATGTCAAAACTGTTAAAAAAGGAAAACAAAATTTTATTTTTCAATCCTGGATTAACAACTCAACATTTGTATATTCAACTGATGAAGATGTGAACCAAGATTTTAACTTCAATCATAACGTTTATATTCATCATTTAGATCGAAACGAAGATCAGGAAATTCCAACAGAAGATGGCTATGTCTCAAGCTTTACCGTCTCTCCAAACGGTCAACAACTTTTATTTATACATATGGGCCGTAAATATTATAATGCTACACACACTGAAATCTATCATTATGAACTAGACTCTGGAGTCGTCACACCATTAACAACTGAACTAGATGCGCCAATTGGTGATTTTGTTGTGGCAGATACTCAGCAACAAACTTATTTACATGGTGTTGAATGGGCATCGGATCGTGATTTCTACTTTCCTGTATCAGATCAAGGTAATGTAAATCTCTATTATGGAAACATTGATGGTGAGCTCTATCCAGCACTAAAAGATAATTTACACGTATTTGGATTTGACTTATATAAAGACGAACAGAAAGCCTTACTCACGATAAGCACTCCAATAAATCCTAGTGAATTGTATGAACTAGATATAACTTCAGGAGAATTAAAAAAATTAACGTCTATTAATCAAGACTTCCTAGACGAAGTAGAAGTTGTCGAACCTGAAGCTATTTCTTATACGAGTAAGGATGACTGGACTGTTCATGGTTGGTTTATGAAACCATCACAGTTTAAAGAGGATAAATCCTATCCGATGGTCGTTAATATTCACGGAGGACCACATGCTTTTTACGCAAATACGTTCTTCCATGAAATGCAGTACTTAGCGGCTAAAGGTTATGCTGTTCTGTACGTGAACCCTAGAGGAAGTCATAGTTACAGTCAAGAATTTGTGGATGCGGTTCGCGGAGACTATGGTAACGGGGATTACCAAGACATTATGAATGGAGTAGACTATATTTTATCTAAATATAATTGGATTGATGAGAGCCGTTTAGGGGTTACTGGCGGAAGCTATGGTGGATTTATGACGAACTGGATTGTTGGACACACTGATCGCTTTAAAGCGGCGGTGACTCAAAGAAGTATTTCAAACTGGATTAGCTTCAGAGGTGTAAGTGATATAGGGTATTACTTTAATGAGTGGCAAATTAAAGCTGATTTAGGGGAAGTCGAAAAGCTTTGGAAGCATTCGCCAATTGCTTATGTAGAAAAGGTGAGAACACCTCTTAAAATCATCCATAATGAACTAGATTTCCGTTGTCCAATGGAGCAAGCTGAACAATTATTTATAGCTCTTAAGCATCAAGGAAACGAAACTGAATTTGTTCGCTTCCCGGATTCAGATCATAATTTATCTCGTACAGGTAAACCGAACCTCAGAATTGAACGTTTAGAGCATATTGCAGGTTGGTTTGATTATTACTTAAAATAAAGGACGCGGGGCGCCCGTTTAACCACTCAGTGAGCCGACTAAACGGGCCACATCATCCTCCTGCGATTGCTCAGCGCAAAACTTAAGCAGAAGTAATGCAAGAAGCATTTGCGAACACGTCGGCACTAGAACGTCCTGTTCCTTGCTTTTAAATTTAAAAATGCCAACTTCTCACGCGATGAATTCGCAAGGGAAGATTGGCATTTTCTTATTTCCAATATTGTTCTATAAATTGATCTCGTCCTGATTTTTTACGGTCTTCCTGATATTCTTCAGGATTCTTTTTATAAAAATCTTGATGTTCACCCTCAGCAGGGTAAAAAATACTAGCTTCAAGTATCTCAGTGACAATTGGTTTAGAGAATTTACCGCTTTGTTCTAACTCTTGTTTAGACTGTTCAGCTAAGCGTTTTTGTTCAGGTGAGTGGTAAAATATTGCAGTACGATACTGAGAACCGCGGTCATGAAACTGTCCGCCAGCGTCAGTTGGATCAATTTGTGGCCAATACAGATCTAATATTGTTTGATAATCAATTTTATCTGGGTTATATGTAATTTGAACCGCTTCATAATGGCCAGTATCTCCAAGTTTAACTTGTTCATAACTTGGGTTTTTAACATTACCACCTGTATAGCCGGATACAACTGAAATAACACCATCCCACTGATCAAATGGTTTAACCATGCACCAAAAACAACCACCTGCAAACGTCGCTTTTTCAACGTGATTACTCATTAGTTTCACCTCTCTATGACATACATTATATCAATCTGATATTGAATGAAAAAGTAAAAGAGCTTTAGAGTGCTAAACACTCCAAAGCTCTTCACAATTTTCGTTTGCCAGTTACTAATTGATAAATAAAAATGATTCCAGCAATAATGAGGAGAATATGAATTAATCCTCCAGCGAAATCTAATAATAAGCCAATTAACCAAATCCCTAAAATAATCCAAATAATAGTCCAGAGCATGTCCTCACTCCTTAAGTATTCTTAATTTTAATTATTCCCCAAAGACATATTTAGTAAACTAAACCTTCAAATTTTGGTATAATTAAAGAAAAAGGGGGAGAGTGCGTGTCTTTAGAAGCTAAATTAACTCAATTGAAAAACAAAATGAATGATGAGCCAAAGTATTACGATGGCATGACATCATCATTTGTATTTAAGATTACTGATTTAGAAGAAATATGGAGTGTAGATTTTAATGGGAATCATGTAGAGTTGTTTAATCACAAGCTGGAGTCACCTACATGTATATTGAAAATGGACTCAAATCATTTTAACAAATTGTTAGAAGGAAACTTGAATGCGACGACTGCCTTCATGATGGGGAAAATCAAAGCTGAAGGGGATTTATCTAAAGCTTTAAAACTACAGAAGATTTTAACGAACTATCAGTGAATAAATGAGTAATACATAAAAGGGGTGTGAAGGTTTGAAAAAATTCATATTTTTACTGGGGCTTTTATTAGTTATATCAGCCTGTTCTGAGAAAGAACCAGAATACACCAATCCGTATGATGCAGCCAGTGATTATCTAAATTTATGGCAAGAAAATAACTTTCAAAAGATGTACGATGAGTTACTATTACAACGTACAACTGCTGAGTTTAGTGAGGAAGACTATGTTGAACGTTACCAACATTTATATGAGACACTAGAGGTTAAAAACCTTTCTTTAGAAATTATAGAACAACAAGAACTAGCTCAAGAAGATCTAAAATCTTTACAAAGCTTTGACATACCTATAAAAATTTCCTTCGAAACAATAGCGGGAACGATTGATTACCAGAAAGACCTTCATGTTGAAAAAGTGGTATCTGAAGAATATGCAGGTGAAAGTAATCAAAAACTTGATCCAGAAAGCCCTTGGCATGTTGAATGGGACCCTTCTTTCATACTTCCTAACCTTGAAAAAGGGGATGAGGTACGCCTATCGACTACACCAGCTAAAAGAGGTGACATTGTCGACCGTAACGGAAATTTTTTAGCAACTCAAGGTGAGGTCTATGAAATTGGAATTGTACCTGAGAATTTTAACGATTCTAATATACCTAAACTAGCCCAAATTTTAGATATATCAAAAGAATCCATCGAAGAGAAACTCAATCAAAGTTGGGTGCAGCCTCACTTGTTGGTTCCGATTAAGAAACTGAGCCTTGATGATGAAGATTTAATGACTCGTGCTATTGCCATAGACGGAGTAGGTTCTGATTACACTATGGATCGTGTTTATAATTATGGTAAAGCAGTATCTCATTTAACAGGATATATCGGTTCTATTACAGCTGAAGAATTAGAAGAGTTTAAAGACCAAGGTTACACAGCTCAAGATGTGATCGGAAAACGTGGTTTAGAACAACTGTATGAAGAGAAACTTAGGGGGAAAGACGGGGTAGAATTAAAGATCCTTAAACCGAATTCATCAACACAAACTATCGCTAAAAAAGATCCGGTAAACGGTGAAACGGTCAAGCTGACAATTGATGTTAAACTCCAGAAACAACTTTATAATACTTTAAAAGATGAAGCAGGTACCGCCGCGACGATTAACCCTAAAACGGGTGAAGTGACAAGTCTTGTCAGTTTCCCAGCGTTTGACCCAAATGACTATGTCCTTGGTTTTAAACAATCCGATTATGAAGCTTTATCTAATAATAAGTTGAATCCAACGTTAAATCGTTTTGCTGCATCATTTTCTCCGGGTTCAGTTATGAAGCCAATAAGTGCAGCTGTTGGGTTAGAACATGGAAAACTTAACCCAAATGAAACAAAAACGATTACCGGGAAGAGTTGGCGTAAAGATGACTCTTGGGGGAACTATTCTGTTACACGTGTTTATGAACAATATGAAAAAGTTGATTTAGAAACAGCCATGGTTCATTCTGATAACATTTATTTTGCGATGATGGCAACTGAGATGGGTGCAGAGACGTTCACAGAAGGTCTAACTCGACTTGGCTTTGGTCAAGAGTTTCCATTTGAATATCCTGTAGCAGATTCACAAATTTCAAATAGTGGTGACCTAAATCGTGAGGTTCTATTAGCTGACAGCGCATATGGCCAAGGCGAAGTACTTATGAATATTGTGCATCTAGCTTCTTTATATGGCGGAATTGTCAATGATGGAACTGTGATGAAGCCATTACTTAGAGCTAATGAAGAACAAGAAGCATGGATAGATCAAATGGTCAGTCAAGAGAATGCTAAATTATTACAAAACCTTTTAAGAAAAGTCGTTACAGAAGGTACAGCAAAGAGCATAAACATTTCAGGCAATAAAATCGCTGGTAAGACGGGGACAGCTGAATTAAAAACAAGCCGAGATGAAGAAGGGGCCGAGAACGGATTCTTCGTATCTTATGATCAATCAAACCCTGAAATGGTATTAGCCATTATGGTTGAAGGTGTTCATAACCATGGCGGTAGTGGTTATGTAGTCGATTTAGCTAAACAATTTTATAAAAAAAGATAACCATATTAAAAACAGCGCTGTATGTGAACAGCGCTGTTTTTATCTTTTGGTGGTAGAAGACTCCTTCCTTAAGTAGCATTTGAGTTTAGGTAGGAGTAGTTCAATGAATTAATATCCTAATTCTTTTAACACTTTAATTAATAAATCAGGTCTGTCTGTTACAATCCCATCTGCACCGCGCTTTATTAATGTTTTCATCACTTCTGGTTCATTAATTGTCCAGTAGTGAATCTGTAAACCCATTGACTCCGCGCTTTCTAAAATATCGGGTGTCGTTAGATCATAACCGCTTGCTTGCACAGGTAATTGCATAGAATCAACAGAAGGGAAGTATAGGTTTTTTGCAAAGAATTTATGAGTCAAGACAAATTCTCTAACTTCTTGTTCTCCAGCAGATAATGCTATATCATCATCTGCAACGTCTTGAAATGTTTCAACGATATCGTGGTCAAAAGAAGCTATCGTCACTTGATCCTCTAAGCCATTTTCTGTAATTAAGTGATTGAGCCTTTTTGAAATTTCTTCTATACGATTATAAGGATTTGTATCTTTAATTTCTATTAAAAATCGCTGATTCGGAAAGGCATTAAATAATTCTTCAACAGTTATTAATGATACACCCTGACCTCTGTAAGGAAAATTGCCATCTTGATCACTCCAATAATAGCCTGCATCTAACTTTTTAAGTTCATTTAATTGAAGGTCTTTCACATATCCTGTTCCATTAGTAGTTCGGTCAACTGTTGGATCGTGAATCGCAATTAAATAACCATCTTTTGAAATATGAATGTCAGTCTCAAGCACATCCGCACCAAATTTATTTGCTTTCTTAAAAGCAGGCATCGTGCTTGATGGTGCTAAGTGTTCGCCGCCTTGGTGGGCTATAACAAGAGGTTTGTCTTGTTTATAAAACGGTTTAACGTCAATGGTATGAAGAGGTATTAGGTTTAAAATAACATATAAACCACCAAGTATACCTAGTGTCATAGAAGCTCGTTTAATTAATTGATCTTTTGTCAGCTTTGATCTCTCTCTTTTAAACAAAATATAATCCCCCTAGTTTTTCTATCTATTATTATATCAAATGAAAGATAAAGAGGGAGTAAAACAAAATAATTAACCATAATTTTGTTATGTTAACTAATAAGCTTCCCATTTAAGTTTTTTAGCTGCTTGATAACGTTTTGTAACTTCATCCCAGTTTACGATGTTCCACCACTCATCAACATATTTTGCTCGATTATTCTCATACTGCAAATAATAAGCGTGTTCCCATACGTCTAATACTAATAGCGGGATGGCATCCCATTGACTTAAATTTTGATGTTTTTCTGCTTGCAGAATCTCTAATCTATGAGATCTAGGAGAATAAACGAGAATAGACCACCCGACACCTTCGACACTTTTGGCAGCTTCAGAAAACTGCTTTTTAAACTGTTCATAATTTCCGAATGATTGATTAATCGCTTTAAGTAAATTGCTCTTGGGCTTCCCACCACCATCTGGGCTCATAATATTCCAAAAGATAGTATGCAAATAATGTCCAGCTCCATTAAATGCTAGCTCTCTTTCCCAGTGTTTTATTAAATCAAAGTTATTAGTCTTACGAGCTCTTTCTAACTCACGTTCTGCCGTATTGAGTCCATTTACATAGCTTAAATGGTGTTTGTCGTGATGAAGCCTCATGATTTTTTCATCAATAAATGGTTCGAGTGCATCGTATGAATAGGGGAGTGGAGGAAGTTGATGTTGACCGATTCCAATTGCTTCATTTTTTGATTGACGCTTGTCATATTTCTGTATTTGGTTCCATTCATGAGCTAAAGTTTCAGCATCCTGCTTAATTTCAAGCGCCTTATCAGATGTGAATTCATCTTGATGACCTAAATAGAAGGATACACGTTTAATTAGTAGATTGAGCTTACTTTCAATTTCAGTAACATCAGTTCGGTTATTTACAGAATTAACTGAACGATGCAACTGTTCTTTATAATTCATCAGCCACCAATGCATCTCATTAAGAAAAGTACCTAAAGAAGTTGCCATAAAAAAACCTCCTGTAACATTCGTCATCATTATTGTATGAATGTCACAGGAAAGTGGGATTAATGCTCAGTATTTGAATAGTGGTGATAAGAATCCATAGTTAATGTCACGCCTTGAGCCATTGCAGCACCACCACCTAAAGCAGCACTAACAGCAACCGTTTCCATTATTTCCTTTTCGGACGCATTGTGTTCAGTTGCACCTTTTGTATGATAAATAATGCAGTACTCATCCTGAGCATAAATGCTGATGGCTAATGCTATTAACTGCTTCGTCTTTTCATCTATTGCACCAGCTTCAAAACAAGATTCAGTAAAATCAAAATAACCTTGAGTCATCCTAGGTAATTGATCCTTTAAATGATTTAACCCTTCTTTGTAATCTAAAATGGATTGATCAAAGAAATTGTTAGGTGTCTCACTATGTTCTTGCATCATTGACTTCACTCCGTTTCATATTTTTGACTACAATAATAGGTTTTAAAATAAAGGCGAGACTATACAAGGAAATAAAATGAAAAAAGACAAGAGTGAACCCTTGTCTTTATCCTGGTATATTATTAGAAATTTCCTCATAGGTTTCCTGATCGCATATAATCATTAGTTCAGTATTGTCAGGAATTCTTTCATCTGCTTTTTTAGCAATTCCTAACCGTTCACCTTCAGCTAATAACGTGGCTCCGTAATCTAATAAAGCGTTGTATGCATCACGATAGGTTTTCCATTTAGGATCCTTTTTAATTGTATATAGGTCATGACCGTAATTAGTTGACGTTAGTTGCCTAAACATCTCACTAGCACCTTTAAACGTGGCACTTTTAGCAATGAGGTGAGCACTCGTTTGATTAGGAGTAATAAATTCATCTACTTTTGAATGTTTAAATGCTGAAATATGATGATCGTACAAGATTTCAGCAATAGTATAAACTTCAAATTCTTCATGATTCCCAAGACCCTCAATAGTTGTTGTAATTAATAGCGTCTGTCCGTCAGCTAATGAATAATTTTTCACATCATCTGATGCAAAAATCAAAACAGCATGACTTTCTTTAATGTTGGCTTGGTGTAATGTATTGACATACGCCGGATTACCCGAAATAAAATGAACTCTATCATGTCTAAACGGGGTTTTCTCTAAGCTTTCATCAATCAATACAACATCACGTTTTTCTTGCATATTTAATAATTCATTAATGGTTTCTTTTGATCGTTTTGTATAATTAATAATAATATAATGACCTTTTTCTTTATAATCCAACTTACCTTCCTCCTTTTTACGACGATACTCCTGTATCCCATCAACAATGTATCCAATCACAACACCCATTAATCCAATTCCAACTATGTACACAACTGTCATGGCATATAATTGACCAGCCAATGTGACTGGAGATAAATCCCCATAACCAACCGTTGTGACCGTCGTCATAATCCACCACAATGCGGTGAAATAAGATGTAAATGTTTCTGGTTCTAAATAGTGAATAATATAGGAAGATACAAAGATAAAAGCAATTAACAGTATGACATATAAAAGTTTATTATCAATCTTTTGGATACGTTTCTTTATAAGTGCGAAAAACATCTACAACATCCTTTATGGTATTTATAGAACAATTATACATCTAACCTAGCATAGTGAACACCTCATATAGAACAAAACCTGATTAGCTTGAACTTATAATCGCTTCTAGAATTCCATCTCACATCATGGTAAGATAAACATAAAAAAAGAATAGAGGGGGAGTTAAATATGAGCGATCGACCAATTATTCAAGTGCGTGATAATGGTTCAATCCTAGTTAAAGGTGATGTTGAATTATTAGATGCAGAAGGAAATAAGTACGAGACAAAGCCCACTTTTTCATTATGCCGTTGTGGGGCTTCCAAAAACAAGCCTTTTTGCGATGGGTCACACAAGGAAATTGGATTTGAATCCGTCACAAGAACAAATGACTAAGAGCCCATTCGGAAAGGGCTCTTTTTATTTGGTTAAATTACCCTGTTTAAAATTTTGTTACAACTTTCATGATTTATTGCACCTTGTACATATATTAGATTATACTGAACCTTATAAAATAGCTGAGGGGTAATTTCATGTTTCTAACTAGAGTACTTATTCCCATACTAATCATCATACTCTTAACACCTTTTCAGATATTTGGAGAGGAACATAAAAATATTAATATAAACAGCGAAGCTGCTATATTAGTAGATGCAAATTCTGGGGAAGTTTTATATAGCCAATCTGCTGAAAAGTCAATGTACCCTGCTAGCATTACCAAGATTGTAACGGCTATTATTGCAATAGAGCAAGGTAACCTAGGTGATACAGTTACGGTTAGTGAAAATGCCAGGAATGTTATCGGTACTAGAGTTTATTTAGAGCCCGGTGAACAAGTAAAAATGGAAAAGCTAGTAAAGGGGCTACTTCTTAATTCGGGTAACGATGCAGGTGTCGCTATTGCAGAGCATATGGATGGAAGTGTTGAAGATTTTTCCGATCGAATGAACCGTTTTGTTAAGGAAGAAATAGGTGTCACTAATTCAAATTTTGAAAACCCACATGGTCTTTATGATCCCAAACATGTGACGACTGCTAGTGATATGGCTAAGATTACTCAATATGCGATGCAAAATGAAACGTTCAGAGAAATTGTCGGAACCAAACAAATGGAGTGGGACGGTGAAGGATGGGATACCACCCTTTATAACCACCATAGATTAGTTCGACAGCGTGATGATGTAACAGGTGTTAAAAATGGTTTTGTGAGTCAATCTGGATTTACTTTGGTCTCCTCCGCAAGCCAAGAGCATCTTGATTTAATTGTTGTCACATTAAATTCAACGACCGCTGATGCAGCCTATCAAGATACTAATGAACTGCTCGATTATGGTTTTGAAAATTTTAAAACTTTCACTGTAGAAGCTACATCTCAAAATTATCAGATTGGGAACCGAGAATATATTTTTGAAGATGATTTTGTTTTTACAGCTGATCGAAATTTAGTATGGACACACGAAGTTAATCAGCAAGGTCAACTCATTATAAAAAATGATCAAGGCATGACCATAGATGCGTATGATCTTCAAGAGGTATTGCCAGCTTCTACAAATAACAATACTCCAGAAGCTATTGATCACACTAAGACAGAATTGAATCAATTTAGTTCATGGGGAATTGTTTCAAGTACCATTGTCATTATAGCTGGGTTACTAATTGTCAAGATAGTCCGTAAACGCCGAAAAAACCGTATGTTCTATTAATGGGACCTTTTAATAAGGTTCCATTTTTTTCATTTTTAAAGAAATTTTCATAAATAACTTAAAAACATGTATGAACCACATTTTAAAACAAAAGTTAAATAATAATATGGATTTAATAAGGGGCGTTTTCATGTTTGAAGAGTTAAACTGGCTTACATATTTGATGATTATATTAGCAAGTTATCGCTTCACACACTTAATTGTATTTGATAAAATTACGGAATTTATACGAAAACCGTTTTTAAAAAAACAAACAATAAAAGATCAAGAAGGACATCTTGAAAGGAAAGACGTTCCAAAGTCTAAGTTCGGTTATTTATTAAATTGTTACTGGTGTGCTGGAGTTTGGAGTGCGATATTCTTAGCCTTAGGGTTTATGTTTATTCCGAACATAGCTTTACCGATTATCTTTATCTTATCTATTGCAGGAGCTCAGGCTATATTAGAAACATTTGTAGGTGTCGGAGTGAAATTAGTTGATTATTTAAAAACTAAATAAGACGGCTATAAATCAGCCGCCTTACTTTTATAGGTCTCTTCGTGGACCTAGATTATTTTTTGAATTAACATCTAAATCCTCATCTAGGTCTTCATCCATATCTAATTCATCAGGTTCAAGTTCTTCTGAAAATTCCGTTTGTAACTGGTATTGATCAGCTCCATGATGTTCCTCACGATCCGCTTCATCGTATTCATTTTGTACATACTTATGAAAGAAGTACTCAAAAATAGTTAATCCAGCTGCTGAAATAAGAGAAGCCGTAAAAAGATCACCACCGATTGTCAACATGTCTAACATGAAATAAATCACGACGTAAGCTAAGATAAAGTCAGTTATAGTTGCAACAGTATTGTTGGTTCTAGGCAAAATAAATGCATCACCTAGGTAAGAGACAAGAGTTAATACAACACTAATCATCAATACATTTCCAAAAGAAACATCATATCCAAACCCTAAAATTAGATATAATAGTACAAAACAAGATGCCAATTTAATCGCTAATAATTTCATATGGTTCATTCATTAGACCTCCTTTCTTTATATATTGTTGTAAAATTTTTTCATTCTATACGTAGATTGGACTTTTATAAAGTAAAAGTATATAATTAGTACATGCATAAGTAGTGTATTTCTATTTGTACATGATTATTATATGTACTTTCCGCTGTACACTAATTGGAGGTGTATAAATAATTGAAGCATTATGCTTGTCTCTCATTAGATGTCGTAAAATCGCAATCACATAATTTACAGCTAGTGGAGTCTCAATTGGTCAAACTAAAAAACCATCTGAATGATCAATTCAAAAATCAATTAACAATTAAATTTGATATCCGTAAAGGCGATGAATTAATTGGGGTTTTCGATTCTTTTAGTGATTTATACAGAGCAATTAGAGACATTGAAGATTATATTGAAGAAAATGGTCAAAAAATCACATTTTATATCGGATGTGGTTTTGGTAAGATTGATACGAAGAATAAAAGTAGTATACATGTCGCAAACGGCAGTGCAATCATCAACGCTTTATACGCCCGAGACCAAATAGTTAAAGCAAATGAAAGGGAAGCGAAAGTTTGGGATTTAACACCTCATAATAAGGTATTTTACTATTCTGAAGACTTCCCGTATTCTTCTGTCAATGCTTTGTTTTATTTTATTAGCGAATTAATCTACAAACGTAGTGAAAAGCAAAGAGAGATCGTTAAAGCAGTTAAAAACAACCCTGATGATACCTATGAAGCAATAGGGAAGAGATTTGGTTATAAGTCCCCTAAAACGAGTGTCAGCAATCATCTATATGCTGCTAATCATGAACTCGTATCGGAATCAGAAAAAAGCCTTATTCAATTATTAGATTTTCACCAAAAACAGCTTGAACAAGATAAGTGAGGATGTCAAAATATGGTCTATTTAGCTTTATTAATATTAGCACATTTTATAGCAGATTTTTCTTTCCAAAGTGACGATTTAATAAAAGGACGAAAAGACCCTAATTTTAAAGTTAGGAATAGATCGCTACTAAAACATGTGATGATTCATTTCGTTACAGCAGTCAGTTTGGCTTTAATTGGTATTCTAATAACTCAATCTATTAATCTATCAATTTTCTTAATGTTAATAATTATCATTACCCTAATGACTGTAACTCATTATGCGATTGATGCAGCTAAATATCATTTAGATCAACAGCTGACATCGCAAAAATGGAAGGCTTTACTATTTTTATTAGATCAACTATTACATTTAATCATCATCACTATTCCATTTATCTATTTAATGCAGTCATTTCATATAGTCAATAATGGGTTTGATTATTGGATTATTATTTTGATTCTGATCTATCTTAATACCGTAGTCGCATCACATTTCCTTCAAATTGTTTTGGAAAAAATAACACCACCAAACACGATGGAACAAATTGTAGAAGAAGAAGTTGATCGACAAGAGAAAGATGAAGATCCTCAAGTGCATACAGTCATCACAAGAAGTAAGACATCGTATCCAGACAGTAATCATAAAATTGGCCGATATATTGGGATGCTCGAACGAACATTAATTATGATGTTTGTATTTTCAAACCAAGTTATGGGAATTACCATAATCCTTGCTATTAAGTCAATTACACGATTTAAGCAATTTGAGGACAAACGTTTTGCTGAATATTATCTTATTGGTACATTATTAAGTATGATTATTGGAATTATGTTTGGTTATTTAGCAGGACTTATTTAACCGCTCAATAATAACTGAGCGGTTTTATCTCATTAAGGTAATAGTAGGGGAGACAGAGCTACTCGGATAATCTAACTGATTTAACAGTTCATCAATAGGTGCATTAAATAAGAAAACTCTTGGCCTGTTTTCCTCATCAAACGTTAATAGGTATGGTTTTTCATCTAGAGGTTGAATAATAATAACAGTATCAACTTCTGCGGTAAGCCACTCATTATCAATTGTTACCTTAGGTTCTAAGGGAATCTTAATCATGAAGCCACGATCAGGAATTGGATTAATCCCCTTAAAAATATCATATATGTTACTAATAATTTTCTCAGATTCTTCTTGTATTGAATCTGATTTAGTAATCGTTTTTACAACTTTTTCAGTTTCAATATCAAATATTTCAACTTGAAGTTCTTCATTAGTTGCTGTTACTGGTGATACAAAAAGTGAAATAGATAAGAAAAGTGTTTGAATAAATCCCATGCAAATCCCTCAATTCTTAGAAATCTTCGTTATCACCAGGAGTTGCTTCTAAAGCAATTTCATAAGCATCAATGATGGAATCTCTAACTTTTGGATCTTCAATAGGAACTAAATATTGTTCGGACCCTTCCTGCTCAATTTTCATAAGTATAGTATCATAATCATCTTTTAATAATGCATAGGAGTCATCCTCCATATCAAATAGAGCCTCAACAATTAATTCTCGTTCCTCACCTTGTTCATCTCGAATCATAATCCGATCGCGATTTTCAGTCACCTTATATACCTCCAATTAATTTTAGAAATGTAACTATAGTCTTTGTCACAATTAAAGATATTATGACTTAAAATAATTCAAACAAACGTTTGTTTGAAAAAAGGGAATTAGAAATATTTATGGAATCTATAAAGGAAGGGGGGATTAAAATGACTAATCAATCGGTTGTTGTCCTAGCAAGAATGAATAATAACTTTATTTTAATTAACCAATATCGGAAACCAATTGATGGTTACACCATTCAGTTGCCAGGAGGAGGGGTCAATCAAGATGAACCCCTTGAAGATGCAGTAAGAAGAGAGTTTATAGAAGAAACTGGATATCGTTGTGGCCAAGTAACTTTCTTAGGAAAGTTAAGACCCGCTTCATGGATATCAAATGAGGTTACATACGTTTACTATACTGATGATGTTATAGAGTATATTGGACAAGCTTTAGAAAGCCATGAGAATATAGAAGTATTAAATATGAGTACGAATGATTTATTAAAGAATATCGAAACAGGAAAAATTGTTGATTCCGAATTAACATACGCCTGTTTACAATGTCTTCTTAAAGGAATCATTAACATAAATATGAAAGGGTTAACATCATGAAATTGAGCGTATTAGATCAATCTCCCATTTCCAAAGGGCAGACAGCAGAAGAGGCATTACAAAATTCTTTACAACTAGCAAAAGAAACTGATCAATTAGGTTACCACCGTTATTGGGTAGCAGAACATCATAGTACAAACGGACTTGCTTGTACGTCCCCAGAAATATTGATAGGGCAAATAGCAGCTCAAACCAATCAAATTAAAGTCGGCTCAGGCGGTGTTTTACTACCTCAGTATAGTCCTTTAAAAGTTGCCGAAAATTTTAACATGTTATCAGCTTTTCACCCAGACAGAATTGATTTAGGGGTTGGCAGGTCTCCTGGGGGACCACAGAAGGTTAGGCAAGCGTTAACGGACGGACATAACAAAAACTTAAGCGCATTTTCAAGACAAGTTAAAGAGCTCCAATCGTTTATTCACCATTCATTTCCTATTGATCATGAATACCGAGGGATTAAAGCTGGTCCTAAAGTGCAAAGTAAACCAGATATCTGGGTGTTAGGTGTATCGGAACGAGGTGCTAAACACGCTGCAGTAAATGGGGTAGGGTTTACATATGGTCATTTTATAAACCCGAATAATGGAAAAGAAGCCATTCATTTGTATAAGAAGCGGTTTAAACCTTCTTTTAGTTTAAGTGAACCTAAAGCGAACGTCTGTATTTTTGTCGTTTGTGCTGAAACACAAGAAGAAGCTGAAGAATTAGCGCTTAGCCAAGATTTATGGCTTTTGAATGTAGGAAGAGGGAAGAGCACGGTGGTTCCACCTATTGACCTGGCTAAAAAACGAACCTATAACCAAGAAGAGATGGAAGAAATAAAACAAAACCGTAAACGCACATTAATTGGAACTCCTCGATCAATCAAAAAACAACTTGAGTCATTACAAGATTTGTATGATACTGACGAATTTTTAATCATTACCAACATATATGATTTTAATGCCAAACTAAAGTCTTACAAGCTATTAGCTGAAGAAATTCTTTCTTAAGCGTTCTGATAGTGAAGGAAACCTTATAATATTCTGCGAAGAAAGATAGATAATCTTTATACCAACATTTTTCTGTAAAGTAAGTTATAATATAGAAAGAGGCCTTTATAAGGTACGTCAAAATGTTGGAGGCAAAGATGAATAAATTAAATGTTCAGCACTACACAAATGAGTATAATGATCGTGTTACTCAAATGACTGAAACGATTGATAAACAAACGGTGGTAGCAAAAACGACTCATATCGTAAATCAAGATGCGGAGCACATTGGCTTTGTTAAATTAAAACGTGGACGTGAATACAGTTTAGAGTTCTTTGTAGATCAACCAGAGGATATTGATGCTAAAATTAATGACCTTAACGACATCACTTGGATAGAAGAACAAATGAAATTAGAGTTAACAAGACTCATCCGAGAAATGGGTGGAGAAGAACAAGTTGCCCAAACACACCCGACCTTATTTCGTACGAAAATCAATTAATTAATCCCGTTGGCAATAATGCCAGCGGGATTTTTATATTATATGAATAACTTATACAAACTGATGAAAACTATTGTATATATTTAACATTACTTAATTAAACATCTAAAAACCACTCCAAGCTAGGAGGCTCAACTATGAATGAACATAAAGAAAACTTAAAGGAACACCAACAAAATAGGAAATTATCTGCATCAGAATTAGGGGATTTATTTACGAATTACGTCGGAGATACCCTTTATTGCTGTATGTTTGATCATCAGTTAACGGTTATTAAAGATAAGCAAATTAAGGAATTATTAAACAAGGGTTTGGAAATATCCCAAAACCATATTACCAAATTAGAAAATTTATTTAACCAAGAAAGTATTCCGGTTCCCGTTGGCTTTGGAGAGCAAGACTTAAGGAGCGATGCACCAAGATTATTTAGTGATATCTTCATCTTATTTTATTTTAACCAACTCACCAGGGCTAATATGACTACTTTTTCTGATGCAATTGGTACATCTACTCGTGAAGACATCATTGAATATTTTGAAGCCTGTTTAGATGAAAACGTTCAGCTTTATGAAAAGTCCCTTTATATGCTGCTAGAAAAAGGCGTTGATACTTCGCCGCCAACCATTCCATATCCTAAGAAAGTTGATTTTATTGAAAAAGAAGGCTTTACTTCTTTTATAAAAGGAAAGAGAAGGCCTTTAACTGCACTTGAAATTAAACAACTTCAAATTAATATTAATACGAACACTTTAGGGAAGTCACTCATGCTTGCATTTAGTCAAGTAGCCTCTTCTGAAGCATTACGTCAATATTTTTATGAAGGAGTTCAATTAGCAGACAAACAGATCTCCCATTTAGGTCAGATGTTAATGAAAGAAAACTTACCAACGCCCAAAATAATGGATACCCATATTTCAGATTCAACCATAGCACCATTCTCAGATAAACTGATGCTTTATCACACGTTTTTAGCAAATGGTATCGGAATACAAAATTATGGCCTCGCCATATCTAAAGTATTACGACACGATATTCACTCCCAATTTGTCACATTGTCTGCAGGAATCGCAAAATACTCAAATAAAGGTCTCAACATTATGATTGAAAATGGATGGTTAGAGGAGCCTCCGACATGCGCAGATCGAGAAAAACTATCTAAAGACACTAAAGGAACTAAGTAGGATATGTTATGGACCAAAAACCAAATAAGATTGAAGCCATTATTTGGAGTATCTTGTTACCTGGATTTGGACAATTATTAAATGGACAGATTGTAAAAGGGTTAGTATTATTAACGTTAATCATTTTAGTCAATTACAAAGCAAAATTAAATATTGTCATGATTGCCTCTTTTAATGGAGATATACAGAGAAGTATAGAAGTGACGGATTATCAATGGCTAATGTTTTACCCTTGTCTTTATATGTTTGCGATATGGGATGCTTATAAAGATGCAAAAGGTGAAAACGGATTCTTAGCTTACTATCCATTTGTAGTAGCTGCTTACTTTATTACAGTTGGATTGATCTTTTCTTCAACATTAGATTTTTTTGGTTTGAAGCTAGGACCTGTCTTTTTGCCGGTTATTTTTGCAGGAATTGGAGTGTGGATTGGTTTCTGGCTGAGAAAAGTCGCTATTAAAATGGTTAGAAAATCACAGAATAAATCTCAATAATAAACAGATCAGGTATTTGAAATTATATAAATAAATGGGTAAAATCAGGTTGTAGACTAAGGAATTTGTACATAAAGTCCAAATACAACCGACAAGGAGAGGAAATAGATGAAAACCATTGAAACACAAGAGCAATATAAAAATCTAATCCAAAGTGAAGAACCAGTGGTCATTAAATTCGTAGCTGACTGGTGCCCAGATTGCAAACGAATGGACTTTTTCATCGGCAGTGTCTTAGAACAATTTGATGAGTTTCCATTTTACGAAATTGACCGTGATCAATTCCCAGAAATTGCAGAAGAACAACAAGTAATGGGAATTCCAAGTTTATTAATATTTAAAAATGGTGAGAAGATCGGTCACTTACACAGCGCAAATGCTAAAACTCCTGACGAAGTCACTGATTTCTTTAAAGATTACTTTGAAAAGGTAACAAGCTAATACAAAACACACCCCAGTTTGAACAAAAACAAGTGTTCACAACTGGGGTTTTTATTTAACGATTAATTGTGTTATTAAAACATATAAAATAAAAAGCTAGATAGAAACACTATTATACTTGCAATAAACGTGGGACTGATTTCAAAGATTTTCTTTTTTACGGGTGTCATATCACTTCCGTAACTAAGAGAGGCAGTGGCGTCATAGTAATTAGATATTCCGTTACTATTTAATGTGAAAAAGGCTACAATGACACCGAGAACAAACGCAGTGTACTCGATTTTAATACCTCCAAAAAATGATATAGCCAAGATAATGGCATATAATATCATAAACCTAATCAAAACTTTAATTACATAATCCTTCATAGCATCACCTTATGTATATAGTCTATTTTTACTATATCATAATTATTGACTTAATTGTAAGAATATTGTGTAAAGAGGGGTGTGAAAATGCAATTCGCGGTGAATTACTCTAGAGAAGCAGAGTATTTAGTTGAAAATTCACTAATTGATGTGGACTTATTTAAATGTCCGGATTTTAGTGAATCACTCATTCAAAAGGCTCAAGAAATTAAACCATGTTACATTCATTTTGGGTTAAATGCTGGAAGCAGGCAATTAAATCATATTGATTGGGATCAACTTTTTAAGTTAAAGCAAATGACTCAAACACCCTATGTTAACGTTCACGCAGTAGCATTTTGTGAACAGTATCCTGGTATGGATGTTCTTACTGAGGAACCTTCTCATATTGAACGTATTATAGATGCTGTTGTAAATGATATAAATAAACTTGGGGAAGCGGTTGGAATTGAGAATGTCATCATGGAGAATGTGATCTGTAGAGGACCAGGAGAAAACATGTTTAAAGCAATAATTGAGCCGAACGTATTAACTGAGATTGTAAATAGAACAGGCTGCAGTTTCCTGCTTGATATTGCTCATGCTCAACTATCTGCATTATCACTTGGATTTAACGTTAAAGATTATATATCGAGGATGCCAATTACAAACTTAAAAGAATTACATATAACCGGTATTCAAAAAGATAAAAATGGTCGACTTCGAGATAGCATGCCTATGACCGAAAATGATTGGGATTTGGCCAACTGGACTCTTAACAATATTAAAACTATTGAGTGGCCGGAACCATGGGTCGTTGCTCTTGAATACGGCGGGGTAGGGCAGGCATTTGAGTGGCGTTCCGATCAGAAAGTATTAATAGAACAAGTACCTAAACTTTATGAAATGGTGAAAACAAGTCAATAAGAAAAAGAATTGAAATTTATTCTTCTACAATTGTAATGCGTGATATGGGGGGAGAAACATCCTCAATAGAGACTCAGTATTTCATCCATATGCTACTATATTATTTAAAATTAGAAAGTTGGGTGATTGTATGATCAACTTTTCAAAAATGAATTTAGCTGATACATTATTTCAATTATTTAGTATAGCTTTAGTTATACTTTTTATTGTTTTAGTTATTTCGCTGATTAGATTTTTACTTAAATCATCAGACACAATGAATAAAAGGAAAAATGATAATAGCTAAATAATCAAGGATGCCTGAACTAGTTAACGGCTTCAAAATAAGATTTGTGCGCATGGATATACTATTTCTAAAAGGAGGTATATGCATGTCAGAAGAGAACAAAAATAGGAACAAAGACAAAGGTAGACAGAAAAATGTACTTAAGTATAATACAGAACCCAAGAAAGATCGTGCAGATGATACTGAATTTGCTGAAGACAGTGAGTTCTTAAATATTAATGGGAAAAGAAACAAAAGGAAGAAAAAATAAAATAACAAACTAAACAAAAAGCACTTCAGTTTTTGACGGCACAAGCGTTTAATAACTGAGGTGTTTTTTGTATGGAGAGTAAAACATTTAACATACAGAACAAACATTCGTATAATAAATATTAAATGAAGATTTCTTTAAAACGTGGACACCTGAAATGGCTTATATTCTCGGATTTTTTTATGCAGATGGCTATATAGCAAAAAACAATCATTTAGTAGCTTTTTCACAGAAAGATGTAAAAATATTGGAGGACATTAGAAAAGAATTAGATTCTAACCACCCGATAAGAATAAATAACAAAACCGGAGTTTACAATTTAATTATTAATAGTAAATTATTAAAAAATGAGCTAATGATTTATCATAAAGTTACTCATAACAAATCAATTGACGCCGTTTTTCCAGATGTGCCAAAAGGATATTTAAGTCATTTTATAAGAGGATATTTTGATGGTGATGGGCATATTTACAAATCTGGTTATTTAATTTGCTTTGTAGGCGGATCTAAAGAATTTATGACTTCATTAAGAGATATCCTTGCGAAAGAATCTTTTAATACTAGAATAATTATTGAGAAGCCAATAAAAGGCTTCTCAACTTATTTAAAAATATTTAGGTAGACATAATATATATTATAGGAAGTTAGATAAAGAAGTTATTAGTTTATAACTACATTAAGATCATTTAGCATAATCTATATTTGCTATTAATTTGAGTTATATGTAGATTAATACATCGTTCCATATAAACCTTCTAGATTACGACAATATTCCTTTTACTATTTAATCATCTCTAGATCTGTAGTAATATAAAATTAAGAATATTCTTTTCAGGAGGTTTTGTGTTTTGACTAAAGCAGTTTGGAATCCAAGTAACGATTACATTAAAAATACTCGTCTATACGAGCTTATGCAGCAATCCGGTTATTCTAATTATGATGATTATTACAAACACACTATTAAAGATATTTCATCCTTCTGGGATCAAGCTGTTAAAGCTTTAGATATTCAGTGGTATCAGGATTATGACGAAGTGGTTAATTTAGACAAAGGTATTATGTACCCTGAATGGTTTGTAAATGGAAAAATGAATGTGGCTCATAATGCGTTAGATAAATGGGCATCTGATTCTTCTATAAAAAATGAAAACGCTTTAATTTGGGAGTCTGATGATGGATCTGTCGTTAAATATACATTTAAAGAGCTTCAGGATGAAGTGAATCGCATTGCAAATGGTTTAGTTAATCTAGGCGTGCAAGAAAATGATATTGTAACCATTTATATGCCAATGCTACCTGAAACAGTTATTGGTATGCTTGCTATTTCTAAAATCGGCGCCATCTTCTCTCCTGCTTTCTCTGGTTATAAATCTGAAGCTGTAGCAAAAAGAATTAACGCTGCTGAAGCAAAATTTTTATTAACGGCTGACGGTTTTTATCGCCGAGGAAAAGTTGTTAATCTAAAAAATGAAGCTGATCAAGCAGTTGCCTCCTCTCCTTCTATTGAGAATGTCATCGTTGTTAGACGTAGTCATGAAGAGGTTAATTGGACGGATCAAGATGTATCTTGGGATGAGATTAGAACGAAAGAGACTTCTTTTGAAACGAAACAAACAAATGGTAACGACCCATTCATGATTATTTATACATCTGGTACTACTGGCAAGCCTAAAGGTGCTTTACACACCCATAATGGATTTCCATTAAAATCAGCTTTTGATGCTGGGATTTGTATGGATGTTTGCAAGAGAGATACCCTTTTTTGGTACACTGACATGGGCTGGATGATGGGGCCATTCTTAGTCTACGGTGGCCTAATAAATGGTGCTTCCATTTTAATGTTTGAAGGTACGCCCGATTACCCGACCCCTAGCCGCATTTGGGAGATTGTAGATCGTCATAAAGTTACTCACTTAGGTATTTCACCTACTTTAATTCGTTCCATTATGAATTTAGATGAGAGTTATGTGACCAAAAACGATTTATCCTCATTAAAAATGATTGGTTCTACTGGTGAACCCTGGAATGAAGAACCTTGGTTATGGTTGTTTGATAAAGTATGTAAGAGAAAAGTTCCGATTTTCAACTATTCAGGTGGAACAGAAATATCTGGAGGAATTTTTGGTAATGTTTTAGTAAAGCCAATTGCTCCAGTCTCATTTAACGCAGCTCTACCAGGTATGGACGTTGATGTTTACGATGACGAAGGACAATCTGTCAAAAATGAAGTCGGTGAACTCGTTTTAAAACAGCCTTGGGTAGGTATGACGAACGGATTTTATAAAGAAAATGAGCGCTATGAAAATACGTATTGGAATCGATATAAAGAAACTTGGGTTCACGGTGACTGGGTAGTTTTAGATGACGAAGGTTTTTACACAATCACTGGACGTTCAGATGATACATTAAATGTTGCTGGTAAACGCTTAGGACCTGCTGAACTTGAATCGATTTTTGTAGAGCACGATGATGTTGTAGAAGCTGGTGTCATAGGTGTACCAGACGAAGTAAAAGGTGAAAAGCCAATTGCTTTTGTTGTTGTAAAAGATCAACCATTGGATGAAGAAGAATTAACTCAAGTATTAGTGGATCATGCTATCCAAAGACTAGGTAAAGCAATTGCTCCAAGAACCGTTCATATTGTAGAAGATTTACCAAAGACGCGTAATGCTAAGGTGATGCGTCGTGCAATTAAATCCGCCTATCTAGATAAAGACGCTGGTGATCTATCGGCATTAGAAAATCCTGATGTTGTTGAACAAATTAGACAGTTAGGTAAAGGTGTAAAAAATTAAACCACATAGAAACTGAGCACTCTGTGTATTCAGAGTGCTCTTTCATTGTGTTAATCTAAAAGTACATAACGAATCAACTTTTACTAACCTTTATCTTTAATTAGTTTTTCAATACGTTCAATTATAAATATTGTGCAGCCTACAATTAATGCACTTAAGAAAATAATCCCCGTATATACTGGACCAAAATGACCTGTAATAGAGTTAATCCCTGGGAATAAAAAACCAAGGTTAATACCAATAATATATACAAATACATAACTAAAAATAATTGTTGCAAGTATAGCTTTCAACTTTTTACCTCCTTTCAATTTGTATAAACATTTATTTTGCAACGATCTCCCCTCAATTTTCCAAAGTTTGATAGATATATTCTGAGTGTAACGTTCTCCATTTTTATATTATGAACCTAAATTTTACATTGAGTTTACATAATATTTTTATAATCAACTAGTTCTAATATTCTCTCCAACTATTTTTCCAGTGAATAAACATCCTCCTAAAAATGACCCTTCAAGTGCTCGATAACCGTGGACTCCTCCGCCTCCAAAACCTGCTGTTTCACCTGCTGCATAAAGCCCCTTAATAACACATCCATCAGAATTTAACACTTGGCCAGACAAATTAGTTTGAAGCCCGCCTAAAGTCTTTCTACTTATAATGTTAAGCTTTACAGCAATAAGGGGGCCATTTTTAGGATCTAATATTTTATGTGGTTTAGCGGTACGGATCAGTCTGTCACCTCGGTAAAATCTTGATCCTCTCAAAGCTGTAACTTGGAGATCTTTAGTAAAGAGATTATCTAACTCCCTGTCTCTAGCTTCTATTTGTTTTTTAATTTCATCTTTATTTAATAGAGAGTTATCTACTAATTCATTCATTTTATTGACTAGATCATCAAGATTATTAGCCACTACAAAATCTTCACCTTGATCCATAAATGCTTGAACAGGACCGGGCGCTCCACTTTTTAATCGTTCTAATAACCTTTTATAACTTTTTCCGGTTAGATCTGGATTTTGTTCAGAACCTGACAGAGCAAACTCTTTTTCTATTATTTTCTGTGTCAAGATAAACCATGAGTAGTCATAACCTGTCTTCATAATGGTCTCTAATGTACCTAAAGTATCAAATCCCGGGAAGTTTGGTGCTTGAAATCTATTACCTTCAGCATCAAACCATAAAGAAGATGGCCCAGGTAGAATTCGGATACCATGTTCTGTCCATACAGGAGAATGGTTCTTAATCCCTTCTGTATAATGCCACATGCGATCTCGGTTAACGATTCTCGCTCCAGTTTTTTCGCTAATCTCTAACATCCTGCCGTCCACATGATCAGGAACACCCGAAATCATATTCTGTGGTGATGATCCGAGTCTTTCAGGCCAATTTTTACGTATAAGATCAAAGTTGGCACCAATTCCACCACTTGAAATCACTATTGTAGGAGATTTGTATGTAAAATCATCAATCACTGTCCTTGAACTTTTTTCACCACGTTTAGCGTTACTTGGTTCAAGAATCGAGCCCTTAACGCCAACAGCTGCTCCATTTTCAATTAAGAGTTGATCAACTCGGTGACGAGGGAGATAAGTTACAAGACCTTGATCTATTTGTGTTCGGATTCGTTTTTCAAATGCTTCAACAATCGCAGGTCCCGTTCCCCAGACGATATGAAACCTCGGAACTGAGTTGCCATGTCCATCAGCAAGATATCCTCCACGTTCAGCCCAACCGACGACTGGAAAGAATTTAATCCCAAGCGATCTTAGCCAATCTCGTTTTTCGTCAGCCGCAAAATCAAGGTAAGCTTCTGCCCATTGTTTAGCCCAGTAATCTTCATCGTACAATCGATCAAACCCTGCAGAGCCCATCCAGTCTTGATAGGCTAACTCTTTAGAATCTTTAATACCCATTTTTCGTTGTTCAGGTGAATCTATTAAAAATAACCCACCAAATGACCACCAAGCTTGGCCACCTATTGACGTTTCAGGCTCTTGATCTAATAAAAGCACTTTTTTACCGCCGTCTGCAATTTCTGCTGTTGCTGTCAATCCAGCCAAACCTGCACCTACAACTATTACATCGAATCCCAATATAATTCCCCCTTATAAGGTAAAAGACCCCGCCATAGTCAGCGAGGTCTCGTTGTTGTATTAAACTGGATAAACTCCATGTTTGCGCTCTGTAAATGTTAATTTTTTGGATTGATAAGCTTCTAATCGTTTGCTTAAGTGATCACGCAAATCATTAGGCTGAACAATATCATCAATGACCATTTCTGAAGCTAAACGATAAATATCGATATTTTCTTTATATTCTTCCTGCTTCTCTTTTATGAATGCAGGGCGTTCTTCCTCAGGTAATTCAGCAATTTTATTCGCATATACGGCATTTACGGCCGCTTCTGGTCCCATGACAGCGATTTGAGCTGTAGGTAGTGCAATCGTTACATCTGGTTCAAAGGCAGGGCCTGCCATAGCATATAATCCCGCACCGTAAGCTTTACGGACAACAACTGAGATTTTAGGTACCGAAGCTTCACTCATTGCCGAGATCATTTTTGCACCATGACGGATAATACCAGCACGTTCTACTTTAGTCCCAATCATGAAACCTGGAATATCCGCAAGGAACACAAGCGGAATATTAAATGCGTCGCATAATTGGATAAACTTAGCTGCTTTATCTGCTGAGTCGTGGAATAATACGCCGCCTTTCATTCTTGGTTGGTTCGCTATAATTCCTATGGTTTGACCATTAATACGACCTAAACCAGTAATTAACTCCTTGGCAAATTCGCGTTTAATCTCACAAAAACTATCTTCATCAATTAATCGTTTAATTAAATCGTACATATCAAATGGAGCGTTTTGGTTTTCTGGTATCAATTCTCTAATAGACTTTTCAAATTTTTCTGGTTTAATCGCTTCTTTTACTGGTGGTTTACTTCTAAAGTTCTCTGGGAAGTAAGTAAGGTATTTCTGAGCGTACTCAATAGCTTCCTGTTCGTTATATACAAGAACGTCACCTACACCAGATACTGAACAGTGCATACGTGCTCCGCCCATTTCTTCTAGGGTAACCTTCTCACCAATAACCTTCTCAGCCATACGAGGTGAACCAAGGTACATAGATGCATTTCCATCAACCATGACTACAATATCACAGAAGGCTGGGATATAAGCGCCACCAGCTGCGGACGGCCCGAATAATAGACAAATTTGTGGCACTCTTCCTGACATTTTGACCTGATTATAAAAGATACGTCCTGCACCGCGGCGATTAGGGAACATCTCAATTTGGTCTGTAATACGTGCACCAGCTGAATCTACTAAATAAAGCATCGGGACTTCTAACTTCATAGCTGTCTCTTGTATTCTAATAATTTTCTCAACTGTTCTTTTACCCCAAGAACCAGCTTTAACGGTAGAATCATTCGCCATCACACAGACCGTTTGGCCATTGATTTTACCTAAGCCTGTTACGACACCATCTGCCGGAAGGCTATCATCCATGCAATTTGCGAAAAAGGCATCTTCAACGTCGATTCCTTCATCAAAAAGCATTTTTAAACGATCACGAACAAACATTTTTCCTTTTTCGGCGTTCTTTTCGTGGTACTTTTCTGCTCCACCTTTTTCAATACGTTCTTTTAGTTCTTCATGTAAGTCGGTTTTGATCAAGTTACTCACCCTTCCTGTGTTATTTACCGGTAAAGCTCGGCTTTCTTTTTTCTCTAAATGCCGATAAAGCTTCAATACGGTCTTCAGTTGGAATGGTATTCATGTAGCAATTTCTTTCAATCTTAAGACCTGTTTTTAAATCATGGTCAAAGCCTTGATCAATTGCTTTTTTAGCCATTTTCACTCCAACTGGTCCATTAGATGCGATTTGTTTTGCAACTTCTAAAGCTTTATCCTCGAGCCCGTCTAATGGGGCAACTTCTTCTATTAAGCCAATTTCTTTTCCTTCTAGGCTATCAAAGCGTTTGGCCGTTAATATGTAATACTTCGCTTTCGCTAGTCCTATTAATCTAGCTAAGCGCTGCGTACCCCCAGCACCTGGTATAATCGCCAGTGATGTTTCAGTAAGCCCCATTTTGGCATTACCACTCGCAATTCTAATGTCACAGGCTAAAGCTAACTCAAGGCCACCTCCAAAGGCAGCACCATTAATGGCAGCAATCGTTGGTACTTCAAGTGCTTCCACTCGAGTGATTACTTTACCGATTTCACCAACAGTCTCAACGACCTCATCTTGCGTCATCGTTGCGCGCTCTTTTAAATCAGCACCTGCACAGAAGGCTTTTTCACCTTCCGAGGTAATAATCACTGCTCGCAGATTATTATTTGATTCTACGTCTTTCAAAACGTCATTTAAATCTGATAAAAGCTGCCTAGAAAACGCATTCGCCGCTTCTGGCCTGTTTAGTTTTAAAACACCGACATGTTCATCAGTAATCGAGAATGTGACCGTGCTCATGAAACTCCCCTCCTAACTCAATGCTTTTTGTGTGCAAATATTCATTTGTTTACTAGGTAAAGGCTTATTAATCTTATTTTGAATAAATTGACCTGCTTTAAGTAATTGGTCGTGATCAATACCCGTTTGAATGCCCATTTCATGTAACATGTGAACTAAATCATCCGTTGCAACATTACCTGAAGCTCCTTTTGCATAAGGGCATCCTCCTAAGCCGCCTAACGCACCGTCAAATATAAAAAATCCTTGTTCTAATGAAACTAAAGTATTAGCTAATGCCATCCCCCTTGTATCATGAAAGTGCAAAGCAATTTGATCTTTAGGAAACTCAGTTGATATTAGGTTTAAAAACTGTCTTACTTGAATAGGATTTGCCACTCCAATGGTATCGCCTAAAGATAATTCATCAATTCCCATATCAAATAAATTTTTACATACATTGATTACTTGCTGCTCATCAACTTTACCTTCATATGGGCAACCAAAAACAGTTGACACATAACCTCTAACTGACTTCCCAGCTTTTTTAGCTTCATCTACCACTTCGCCTAATACTGGATATGTTTCATCGATCGATTTATTAATATTTTTCTTATTATGCGCTTCACTTGCAGACATAAAGATCGACACTTCATCGACGTCAGCTTCAATAGCCCCTTCTAGACCTTTCATATTAGGTACTAAAGCAGAATAGGTAATACCTTCTTTACGTTTAACGCTTTTCGCAACTTCTAAAGCATCTTTTAATTGCGGGATCCACTTAGGATGGACAAATGACGTCATTTCTATATAGGATAAACCAGTCTCTGATAACTGGTTTATCCATTCTATTTTATCTTCAGTCTTAATCTCTTCTTTTTCGTTTTGTAGACCATCACGAGGGCCCACTTCTTTAATGATGACTTCTTTTGGAAGACTCATAGTGATTCTCCTTTGTTATCGTAATTACTCAATAACGGCAATAACGTCTCCTTCGTTAACGAAATCCCCTTCGTTTACCTTTAACTCTTTAATTGTACCTGATGCTTCAGCAGCAATCGGAATTTCCATTTTCATAGATTCTAGGATGACAATATCCTGACCGTTTTCAACTTGATCTCCTGCTTTAACCACTACTTTCCATACGTTACCTGCCATGTTTGCTGTTACTTGATTCATGATTGATTCCTCCTATTGATTAATTAAAATATGTTCTTGAATAAAAGATGTACGTGTTTGGCCATCTTTAAATGCTTGCAGTTCAACAATATCCCTTAATAATGGAATGTTAGTTTTAATTCCATCTACTTCATAACCTGATAACGCTTTTTTCAAATTCTCAACGGCTTCTTCCCTGGTATTACCACTAACAATTAACTTTGCAATCATAGGGTCATAATAGGGGGTTACTTGGTATCCATCGTCAACAGCTATATCATGTCTAATATAAGATGCTTCAGGTAAAGTAAGTTTTGTAATTTTACCTGGCGACGGGAAGAATGTTTTAGGGTCTTCTGCATAAATCCTAGCTTCAAGTGAATGCCCTTGAATGGTTAAGTCTTCTTGTTTTAACGTTAATTCTTCTCCATTTGCAACTTTTAATTGCTGTTCGACTAGATCAACACCTGTAATTAATTCCGTTACAGGGTGTTCGACTTGCAAACGAGTATTCATTTCTAAGAAATAAAAGTTTTGATCTTCATCTACTAGAAATTCAATCGTACCAGCATTTTTGTAATCAATCGCTTTAGCAGCTTTTATAGCTGCATCAGCCATTTTTTGTCTCGTTTCTTCAGTTAATAGTGGTGAAGGAGCTTCTTCAATAACCTTTTGGTGTCTACGCTGAATGGAGCATTCACGATCAAATAAATGCAGTACATTTCCATGATGATCAGCCAGTAATTGAATTTCCACATGGTGCGCATCTTCAATCACTTTTTCGATAAACATCGTTCCATTACCGAAAAATTGTTCAGCTCTTCTTGCATTACTTTCAAATGCTTTTTCGAGTTCAGCATCGTCATGAACAATTTGCATGCCGATTCCGCCACCACCGTGAGATGCTTTTAACATAACTGGGTATCCGGTTTTGTTTGCAAATGTTTTAGCTTCGTCTGTATTGGCAATAGGGTCGTTTGTACCAGGGATAATAGGGACACCGGCTTCTTCCATAGTAGCTCTTGCTGTTAGTTTACTACCCATCTTTTCGATTGCAAAAGCATCAGGTCCGACAAAGGCAATCCCTTCATCTTGAATTCGCTTTGCAAAGTCTGTATTCTCACTGAGTAAGCCGTAACCAGGATGAATGGCATCTGTACCTGTCTCTTTAGCCACCTCTATAATTCGATCTACATTTAAATAGCTTTCGTTAACACGAGCAGGACCAATTAAATGTGCTTCATCTGCTTCTCTAACATGTAATGATTCTTCATCTGCCTCAGAATAGACAGCGATTGTACGAATGTTTAGTCGTTTACAAGTTTTAATGATTCGTCTTGCAATTTCACCACGATTTGCAATTAAAACTGTTTTAAACATAACATCTCTCCTATTTATTGTTTTGCATAATCAGTTCTTTTGCTTGTTCTCTAAGTTTAAACTTTTGAATTTTACCACTTGCTGTCATTGGGTATTCATCCGTAAATTCAATGTATCTAGGAATTTTATAACGCGAAATTTTACCATCACAGAATTCGCGAACCTCATCAGCTGTTAGTTCTTTACCCTCTTTCGTAATAATCCAAGCCATTAATTCTTCCCCGTATTTAGGGTCCGGAACGCCGATCACTTGAACATCGACTATATCAGAATGAGTGTATAAAAATTCTTCAATTTCACGAGGATAAATATTTTCACCGCCGCGAATCACCATGTCTTTTATGCGACCTGTAATCTCTACATAACCTTCTTCATCCATCACACCTATATCTCCAGTGTGAAGCCAGCCTTCAGAATCAATGGCTGCTTGAGTAGCTTCTTCATTCTTATAATAACCTTCCATGACAAGATAGCCTCGAGTACATAATTCTCCTGGTGTGTTTGGCGGCACTTCATCATCTGTACCTGGGTGTACGATTTTTACTTCAACATTAGGGTGAGCTTGACCTACAGTACTTACTTTACGCTCGATCGAATCATTTGTACGAGTTTGAGTGATGACTGGTGATGACTCCGTTTGGCCATAAGCAATGGTAATATCAGATACGCCCATTTTGTTCATAACATCTTTCATCACTTCCATTGGGCAGTTAGACCCCGCCATGATTCCTGTGCGTAATGAAGACAGATTATATTTCTCAAAGTCAGGATGATTTAATTCTGCAATAAACATGGTTGGCACACCATGGACTGCTGTACACTTCTCTTGATCCAGCGCTTTTAATACCGCTTCAGGCTCGAATTGTTCGATTACAACCATAGTCGCACCTTGTGACACAGTCGCTAAAGTTCCCATAACGCATCCAAAACAATGGAAGAATGGTACAGGAATACATAAGCGGCTTTCCTTTGATAATTCAATACATTCAGCAACTTGTTTACCATTATTAACGATATTGTAATGAGAAAGCATAACCCCTTTCGGGAAACCAGTTGTGCCAGATGTATATTGCATATTAATAACATCTCTGTAGTGTAATTGTCTTTGGCGCTTTTCAAGTTCACGATCTGTCACTCGCTCACCTAACTGAATTAAGTCTTGCCAGTTATAGCAGCCAGGACAGTCCTCATCACTTAGTAAGATGACATTTTTTAATTTTGGTAGTTTACTAGATTGAATGTTTCCTTTTTCACTATTTTTTAATTCTGGTAATATTTCATTTAATATGTCGAGATACGAGGTTCCTTTGAACGTTTCCGTTAAAATCAAGGTTGTTGTGTCAGATTGTTGTAGGAGATATTCCAATTCTTGAGCACGATAACTTGTGTTAACCGTAACAAGAACTGCACCTATTTTTCCTGAGGCAAACTGTGTTGTGACCCACTCTGGTTTATTATCCGCCCAAATGGCGACATGTTCGCCTTTTTCAACACCGAGAGCCATAAGCCCTTTAGCAGCTTCATTTACCTTTTGATCAAATTCTTGATACGTCCAGCGAATATCTCTTTCAGGATATACGACTGCCTCATGGTCTGGATGCTCCTTTACTTTCCTATCTAATAGCTCACCAATCGTTAGTTCGAGTAATGACATACAACCATACCTCCTTAAAAATTAACAACCTAATTGTCTAGCAATGACTAAACGCTGTACTTCAGATGTTCCTTCACCAATTTCGAGTAGTTTAGCATCTCTTAAATAACGCTCAACTTCATATTCTCTCATGTAACCGTAACCGCCATGAATTTGAATCGCTTGGTTGGCTGATCGAGTAGCTGTTTCTGATGCAAATAACTTGGCATAAGCAGCTTCTTTAGTAAATTTTTTGCCTTGATCTTTTAACCAAGCAGCTTTTAAGACCATCGTGCGTGCTAATTCAACCTCCATCGCCATATCGGCTAATTTAAATTGAATAGCTTGGAAATTAGAAATGGACTGACCGAACTGTTTACGTTCTTTCGCATACTCAAGGGCCTTATCTAATGAGGCTTGAGCAATACCTACACCTAAGGCAGCTATTGAAATACGTCCACCATCTAACGTGTATAAGAATTGTTTAAACCCTTTATCTGGATCTCCAAGTAAGTTTTCTTTTGGTACACGCACATCTTCAAGAACAATCTCTGCTGTGTTCGACCCACGTACTCCCATTTTGTCGTAGTTGTCTGTAATCGTTACACCTTTTGTATCAGTCGGTACGATGATAGCCGATATGATATTTTTGCCACGGTCATCTTTTCCTGTGACAGCCGTTACGATGATTTGTTGAGCGTAAGATGCATTCGTGATGAAACATTTTTCACCATTAATCACATACTCATTACCTTCTAACTTCGCCGTTGTTTTCGTTCCTCCTGCATCAGATCCGGCATTTGGTTCAGTTAATCCAAAAGAACCTAATGCTTTACCACTTGCAAGCGGTTTCAAAAACTTCTCTTTTTGTTCTTCAGTTCCAAAATAATAGACTGGACTTGATCCAAGTGAAATCGCAGCAGCATAGCTTAATCCTGTGCTTCCGCATACGCGTGCAATTTCTTCAGCTGCTAATGCGTATGATACAGTATCTCCACCAGAACCTCCGTATTCTTCTGGAAATGGAATACCGAGTAAACCTAACTCTCCCATTTCTTTAAAAATATCTTCTGGAAATTCTGCATTGACATCAATATCTATGGCTCTCGGTGCAATCTTTTCCTGTGCAAAGTCACGAACCATCTTTCTAATCATCTCTTGCTCTTTTGTCAGTTCAAAATTCATCTTTCATCCCCCTTATAGAATAAGACCGACTAGTTGGTCTGTATTAATGTTAATGAAAACGCTTACTATAAGCGCTTATTAAAAAGTCTAAAATTCCAATTCCTTTGAAAGCTTAGACGTCTGATATTGATTGAATGCATCTTCTGTTAATAATCCTGTGAAAATGATGTCTATGTATGTTGATGCAATTTGATCGATTGTTTTAGGTCCATCTTTTTTATACCACTGGTAGGTCCAGTTGACCATACCAAGTATAGACATGGTTGTAACAGTCGTAGGTAGTTCTTCCCTAATGTATCCTAATCGTTGCCCTTCTTTAATCACCCCTTTTAAGATTTCCTCATATTCATCTCTTTTGCTTTTAATAAGCTGGTAGTAATCATCTTTAAGATAATTATACTCCTGATTAAAAACAATGATGTGGTCATTATAAAGATCATAGACTCGAACTAAAGATTTCAACATTTCATGTAGCTGTTCAACTGGGTGTTGGTACCTTCTTTTTGCTCGGTTGGCTTCATTTAACACATAGGATACAAACGTATCATGAATGACATAAAGCAATTCATCTTTTGATTTGAAATGGTGATAAAAGCCACCTTTAGAAGTTTGACAATGTTCGACTATGTCTTTAACTGATACACCATGGAAACCTTGTTCAGAGAATAACTGGAGTGATGATTGAATTATTTTTTCGCGTAATTCCGACATAACCCCCTCCTTACTTAATGTATATATTATCATAATTTTTATAAATATCAAAATTCAAATAATAGGAATATTGTATTATTTTTGAGTTAAATAAAGAAAAAGGCTAACAAAACTGCTAGCCTTTTTACTATCATTTATTCTTCATGATCATCTTCAAATACCTTTTCGTATTCGGGTTTGATTTGTGTGTAAACGACTGGTCCATGTTGGTCAGTATCTAAAACAAAGGATCCATTACTATAACGATCGCTCTCTCTGAACTCAAGTGGCCTAACTTCTTTCGTTTCCCCTTTTTCAGTTTCAATGGTGATGTGTGTATCATCATTGACTAGATAGAACCCTGTGATGCGGTGTGGATTCCGCTTTAATTCTCTTAGCATAATTAATCCGCGTTTTGCTCTAGAGCTCATTTCAAATTCCGAAATGCTCATTCGCTTGCAAGCACCTCTTTGTGTGATAACAAATAGTGATGGTAATTGTAGGTCATCAAACACTTCTCCGTTCACTACATATTCACCGTCTTTTAATGTCATAGATTTCACACCAGCTGTTTTAACCCCTACAGATTTAAGTTCACTTTCATGGTACCAAAGACCATAACCAGTATTAGAAGCTAAGAATAGATCTTGATGTCCGTTGGTTAAATGAACATTAACTAACTCATCATCACCTTTTAACTTCATTGCGGTAATTGGCTTTGAATAACGTTGAACTTTATGAGCAGCTAAATCAGATTTTTTAATCATGCCATTTTTAGAGACCGTCAAGATATATTGCTGTTCATTAAAGTCCCTTATTGGAATAGCTTTAATAATCGACTCTTCACGGTCTATTGGGATAATATTAGCTATATGTTGGCCCATATCTTTCCACTTAATATCAGGTAATTCATGAACAGGAATATATAAATAGTGACCTTTATTTGTAAATAACAGAAGTGTATCTGTTGTATTAATCTCTAGAACGTGGATAATTTGATCATTATCCTTCATTTGTAAATCTTCCATATTGGAAGCTGCATAAGAACGTATGCTTGTTCGTTTAATGTAACCTTCTTTAGTAATTGATACCACAACCTCTTCTGATGGTACCATGACTTCAAGGTTGATCTTAATATCTTCAATTTCTGATTCAATTTTCGTTCTTCGTTCCGTCTTATAATTCTTTTTAACAGTTTTTAAATCCTTTTTAATAACTTGGAAGAGTTTTTTCTCATCTTCTAAGATAGCCGTTAATTCAGAAATTTTCTTTTTAAGCTCGTCTGCTTCTTTCTCTAGATCTGTTATGTCCGTATTGGTTAAACGATAGAGTTGAAGCATGACAATGGCTTCTGCTTGCTCTTCACTAAATTGATATTGTTCTTTAAGTCGTTCTTTAGCATTTTTCTTGTTTTCTGATGAGCGAATTGTTGCGATAACGTCATCTAGAATTGAGATAGCGTACATAAGACCTTCTAAAATATGAGCTCTTTCTTTAGCTTTTTTTAGATCATACTTTGTTTGTCTTTCAACCACTTCACGTTGGTGGTTAATATAGGCATCAAGAAGCTGAGTGAGATTCATAATTTTTGGTGTTTTATTGGCAATTGCTACCATGTTGAAATTATAAGAGACTTGAAGATCTGTATTCTTATATAGATAATTTAAAACACCTTGACTGTCAGCATCTTTTTTAAGCTCAATAACCACTCTTAGCCCAGTTCGGTCAGTTTCATCACGTACTTCAGAAATGCCTTCTACTTTACGTTCAATTCTAAGTTCGTCCATCTTCTTAACCATATTTGCTTTATTAACTTCATATGGTAATTCGGTGATGACGATTTGTTCTTTACCACCTCTTAAAGGCTCAATCTCAGCTAAACCTCGGACAACTATTTTACCTCTGCCAGATTCGTAGGCTTTTTTAATACCATCTGCACCCTGAATGATTCCACCAGTTGGAAAATCAGGTCCTGGCAAAACGTCCATTAAATCATCAACCGTTGAGTTAGGTTTTTCGATACGTTTAATGACTGCATCAATTACTTCAGCTAAGTTATGGGGTGGAATATCTGTTGCATAACCAGATGAAATACCTGTTGAACCATTGACTAAAAGGTTTGGAAATTTAGCAGGTAGCACAACTGGTTCGTAGTCGGTATCATCAAAGTTTGGTATGAAATCAACTGTATCTTTCTCAATATCTCTTAATAGTTCTGAGGCTATTCCTGATAATCTTGCTTCTGTATAACGCATTGCAGCTGGAGGGTCGCCATCAATACTCCCGTTATTACCATGCATCTCAACTAATTCTTGACGCACCTTCCACGTTTGACTAAGTCTAACAAGTGCATCATACACAGATGTATCACCATGTGGGTGATAATTACCAATGACGGTACCAACTGTTTTAGCTGACTTACGAAAAGCTTTATCATGTGTATTTCTCTCTTGATGCATGGCATATAAAATACGTCTTTGAACTGGCTTTAAACCATCACGGGCATCAGGCAAGGCGCGATCTTGAATAATATATTTACTATAGCGACCAAACCTGTCGCCAATGACTTCTTCTAATGGTAAATCTAAATACTTCGCTTGTTCTGCCAACGTTCTTCCTCCTAGCTATGCAATCTCTCGTTATCTAATATCGTGTCATCATCTTCCATTCCAAATGCAACATTCGTTTCAATCCACTTACGTCGTGGTTCAACTTTATCTCCCATTAATGTTGCAACGCGTCTTTCTGCTCTAGCAATATCTTCAATCGTAACCCTAATTAACGTACGTGTCTCAGGGTCCATCGTTGTTTCCCATAGCTGATCAGCGTTCATTTCACCAAGACCTTTATAACGCTGAATCGTGTAGCCATTTTTATATTCTTTTAATAATTTTTGCATGGCATCTTCATCCCAAGCGTAATCCTCTTTATAATTTTTCCTTTTTCCTTTTGAAATCTTAAAAAGAGGTGGTAATGCAATATACACTTTTCCTTGTTCAATTAGTGGTCTCATATAACGATAAAAGAATGTTAATAGCAACACTTGAATATGAGCTCCATCTGTGTCTGCATCTGTCATGATAATAACTTTATCGTACTGCGAATCTTCAATATTAAAATCTGCCCCTACACCCGCATTAATCGTGTGAACAATGGTTGCAATTTCTTCATTTTTAAAAATATCATCAATCTTAGCTTTTTCAGTGTTAATAACCTTACCACGAAGCGGTAATACTGCTTGAAATCTACGGTCTCTCCCCTGCTTAGCAGATCCCCCTGCAGAATCACCCTCTACTAAAAATAACTCGTTTTTCTTCGGGTTTTTTGACTGGGCAGGTGTTAGCTTCCCGCTTAATAAAGAATCTTTTCTTTTACGCTTTTTCCCATTACGTGCATCTTCTCTCGCTTTTCTTGCAGCTTCTCTAGCGTCTCTTGCCTTGATTGCTTTTTTAATAAGCATTTTAGAAGTTTCAGGGTTTTCTTCTAAGAAATAAGCTAATTGTTCCGATACAATACTTTCCGTTACGCTACGAGCTTCCGGAGTACCGAGTTTACTTTTCGTTTGGCCTTCAAATTGAAGAAGCTGCTCCGGTATTCTTGAAGAAATAATCGCTGTAAAGCCTTCGCGGATATCGTTACCATCTAGATTTTTATCTTTATCTTTTAACAGCTGCATTTTCCTTGCGTAATCGTTAAAAGCTCTTGTAATCGCTGTTCGTGCACCTGATTCGTGTGTCCCCCCGTCTCTAGTTCTTACATTATTTACGAATGATAAAATATTCTCTGAGTATCCATCATTGTATTGAAAAGCGAAATCAATCTCGATATCTTTCTGTTCACCTTCAAATGAAATGACAGGATGTAATCCATCTTTTTCTTCATTTAGGTAAGCAACAAACGATTCTAAACCATCTGGATACTTGTAAGACTCTTCAACGTCATTGCGTTCGTCTTTAAGTATGATTTCAATACCTTTTAATAAGAATGCCGCTTCACGTAATCGTTCAGAAAGAATATCAAATTGATAGTGAACTTGAGAGAAAATCTCTGGATCTGGCTTGAATCGGATGGTCGTCCCGCTTTTATTCGTGTTACCTTTCACTTCAAGACCAGTTACAGGCTTACCACCTTGTTCAAACCTCTGAGAATGCTTAGTTCCATCTCGGCAGATTGTCACTTCTAACCATTCTGATAACGCATTTACAACTGAAGCCCCAACACCGTGAAGGCCACCGCTTGTCTTATAACCACCTTGACCAAATTTCCCGCCAGCATGTAGCACTGTGAAAATAACTTCAGGAGTAGGCTTTCCTGTCTTATGTAATCCTGTCGGCATACCTCGCCCTTCATCCTTAACAGTTATTGACTCATCCTTATGAATGGTTACATGAATTTTCTCTCCGTAACCAGCTAACGCTTCATCGACTGCGTTATCGACAATTTCATAAACTAAATGATGCAACCCACGATGGTCTGTACTTCCTATATACATACCAGGTCGTTTTCTTACTGCATCTAATCCTTCTAGTACTTGTATTGAATCATCATTATATGCTTGGTTTGATTGAGACAATCGTACGACCCCTTTCTGATTCTATCAGATTATTTCTTTATTAATCTTTCGGTAAAAGTTAAGAAAATCCCTGTTAGTCAACAGAGATTTTTCCCGAGTTAAACGCTTTATTGCCCGATTAACCTAGAATGAACGACCTTAATACATAAATCCATTATGACGGTAAAGTCATGTTCTTTCAATAGATTATAGGCTTTTTCATTGGAAAGACCAAGCTGAGCCCAGAAAACCTTACAGTTCGTATTAAGGGCCTCTTCAGCTACATCAACCAAGTGTTCAGAACGTCTAAACACATTAATGATATCAATTGGCTGATCAATTTCTTCTAAAGAGTTATACGCTTTTTCCCCTAACACTTCATCAACATTAGGGTTAACTGGAATAATATTATATCCTTGATTTTGCATAATTTTAGATACTTGATAACTAGTGCGATTTGGTTTTTCTGATAAACCGACAACAGCGATTGTCTTGGAGTTTTCTAGAATGCTTTTTAATTCTTCATTCGATGGATTTTTCATACTTGACATCCCTTCCGAGAACTTCCTTTGTCATTAGCATAGCTTTTTTTTAACCTTTTCTCAAATAATAATTGTAAGATAAACTTAATAAAATTTAAAATTCACTTCTTTATTTAGGTTAGATTTGATAGAATATAATAAGCTAAAGCTCAAGTGGAGGAACCATTATGGATTACATTATTTTTGCTATTACAGCTTACTTATTAGGATCAATTCCTTCAGCTTTAATTATTGGTAAACTATTCTATCAAATAGATATTCGTGAACATGGAAGCGGAAATTTAGGCGGTACAAACACTTTCCGTGTTCTAGGCGTTAAGGCTGGACTTATTGTTTCACTTATGGACATACTAAAAGGAACAGTTGCAACTGTTTTAGCCATTTTCTTAGCACCTTCAACTGAACCATTAATTATAGGTGCATTTGCAGTGCTTGGACATACATATCCATTGTTTGCTCGTTTTAAAGGTGGAAAAGCTGTTGCAACTTCCGGGGGCGTACTATTAGGGGTCAGTCCGTTATTGTTTTTAATTCTTGTATTGTCTTTCTTTACTTTCTTAAAGTTATTTAAATATGTCTCATTAGCATCCATGTTAACTGGTGTTATAGCTTTTATTACATCCATTATTATGAAGGATATTGGACTCATAATTGTAACACTACTTTTAGCAATTTTCGTTATTTATAGACATAGAGAAAATATCAAGCGAATTAAAAATAAAACGGAACCCAAAATTTCGTGGATGTAAACATCAGCCCTCCATTAGTGGTGGGCTTTTTTACTTTAAATATCAATGAAGAAAGGTGCTTTTCATGAGAAATAAAATTATAATTGGCTCTGCTCTTTTTCTCATTACTTTAATGATTGTCATATTTACTAATTCTGATTACCAAAATAGTTCAGCTACAAAACAAGCAAACGGTCATCCTGTAATTGCAGAAAATCACTTTCAAAACCAAAAGTATTTCGAATCATCTATAACTTTAAACGCAATTGGCGACTTACTTATACATAGCACTGTTTATAAAGATGCACGTACGAGTTCTGGTTACGACTTTAATCCAATGTTTAAAGATATTAAATATTACTTGCAGAATGCAGACATCACTTTTGCCAATCAAGAAACTGTACTTGGTGGCAGTCAAATTGGCTTATCAACCTATCCTCAATTTAATACACCACAAGAATTGGGTGATACATTAAAAGACGTTGGGGTTGATATCGTATCAATGGCAAATAACCATACATTAGATCGAGGAGAACAAGCAATTCTAAACGCAACTAACTACCTTGATCAACTTGGTATTAAATATGTTGGTGCTTATCAGAACGAGAAAGATCAACAAACCCAAAGAATTATTCATAGAAAAGGTATTGCAGTAGGGTTCTTGGCCTATACATACGGAACAAACGGCATTCCAATTCCTGATGGTAAAAATCATTTAGTAAATTATATTGATGAGGATAAAATACTAAATGATATCCAAGATCTTAAACCTAAAACTGATTTTATTGTTGTAAGTATGCATTTTGGTAACCAATATCAGCCACTTCCAAATGACGAGCAGGTACACTTATCTGAACTGCTGACAAATAACGGAGCAGATGTAATTATAGGCCATCATCCACATGTCATACAGCCGGTTGATTGGATCTCGACTGATGAAGGTGAAGATAAATTTGTCGCATACTCACTTGGTAATTTCTTATCTGGTCAAAAAGGGACTGATCGTTTAATTGGAGCTATCATGCAGATTAAATTAACTAAAACCATTAACTCTAATTTGACTACCGAATATAAAGTTTCAGACGCTAAAATGATGCCGACTTACAACCAATATGAAAACTTCCAGAACTATAAAGTCGTTCCACTGGTAGAAGCTAATCAGTATAGTTTATCCAATGCTAAGCAATGGTTTGAAGATAAAAAAGAACTTATACAAACATTTACAAATCGAGTTGAAGTGGTTCCTTATTTAGAATAAGTTTAATAAATTGATATACGAATTATCATTAATTATACTTAAATTATATTGCCTATGGATTTGCTCTAATTGAAAGGAGTCCTAGATATGAACGAGATTAAGACGAAGAAACAATTACCTACTAAGGTAGAACGTCATAAATTATTTGGATCTGTAGAACCTGGGCCACGAACCAAACCAGAAGAAAAAAATAAAATGCCAGACCTACAAAATACCAAAAAAGATTTTCTGTTCGAACTAGATGCAGTTGGTATCCAAAATGTGAAACACCCTATTACGGTCCCTAGCTCAATCAAACCAAAAGAACAAACAACTATTGGGAACTTTTATTTTGCATCAACGATTTCTCAAGACTCAAAAGGAACAAACATGAGCCGCTTTACCGAACAACTTAATAACTATTACGAAAATGGTTTTAAAGTTGATATTCATACAATGAAACAGTTCGCTAAAGAGCTGCAAGGTCGGTTGAAACAAAAGGATGCTGAATTATCGGTTGAGTTTCCTTGGTTTTTTGAAAGGGAAGCACCTTACACTGGGAAACCAGGTATGAATCACGCAGATGCGTGGATTCGAGTAAAGTATCACCGTGAGAATGGTTATGATATAAAAGTAGGATTAAAAGGTAAAATCACTACGTTATGTCCTTGTTCTAAAGAAATTAGTGAATACAGTGCGCATAACCAACGCGGAAATGTAATTATTGAAGTGACATTAGATTCCGAGTTTGATGAACAACATGTAGACTGGAAGACAGTGTTACTTGAAGCTGCTGAGTCAAATGCTAGCGCAAGAATTCACCCTGTTTTAAAAAGACCTGATGAAAAAATGGTTACAGAACAAGCTTACGAAAACCCACGCTTCGTTGAAGATATGGTAAGACTTGTATCAAGTGATTTATACGAACATGATTTTATCAAGCAGTTCCATGTTAAATGTGTCAATGAAGAATCTATTCATCTACATGACGCCATTGCATCAATTACGTACGACAAACGTAAGGAAAAGTGATGTTAATGAAATATATATTTATTTACATGATTCGTTTTTATCAAAAATTCATCTCTCCTTTAAAAGGACCATCTTGCAGGTTTTACCCAACGTGTTCACAGTATGGCATTGAGTCGTTTAAAAGATTTGGGTTTTTAAAAGGGTTTTATTTAACAGTAAAACGAATCTTAAAGTGTCACCCCTTTCACCCTGGTGGATTTGATCCTGTTCCAGAAAAAAAGAGATAAATTATAAAATGAGGGTATGACAAAAGAAAAATAGCTTTACTATAAACGAATATTGAGTGTAACTAGCGTAGTCAAAATGCAAGACTCCCTCGGGAAATGTTGTCATACCAGCCAATAGTAAGCTTATAAATTTTTTTTAAAAAACTATAGTTAACTTCCATAAAGATT
>NZ_JBHUMZ010000004.1:0-60033 GCF_042685285.1 Piscibacillus salipiscarius
ATGATTATGTTTATCAAAAAATATGCGTCTTAGAATATTATCCATACTAAAAAAATACCACAGAACAGCGTTCTATGGCACAATTTTTATACTTTCTTATCTTTTCTTAAAAAAACGTTTCCGGCCCTTGCCGGAAACGTTCCATACACATTATTGGTCTGTAAACACGAGGTTTGGTTTTTTCTTTAGGCTGTGCTTGCCGTCGATGAAACGAACAGTGCCTGATTTGGCGCGCATGACGAGTGTTTCAGTTGTGGCGATGCCGCCTTTGAACTGAACGCCTTTTAACAGTTCGCCGTCTGTGATGCCAGTTGCGGCGAAAATAGCGTCGTCGCCTCCGCACAGGTCTTCCATGCGCAAGACTTTGTTAACGTCTTCGATGCCCATCTTATGGCATCGTGCTACTTGCTCGTCGTTTTTCGGAACGAGGCGTCCTTGGATTTCCCCGCCTAAGCACTTCAAACCGACTGCTGCTAAGACGCCTTCTGGTGCGCCGCCTTCTCCGAATAAGATGTCAACGCCTGTGTCATCAAAAGCTGTGTTGATGGCACCTGCCACGTCGCCTTCTGGAATAAGTTTAATGCGTGCTCCTGCAGCGCGAATCTCATCAATGATCGCCTGGTGACGCGGACGGTTTAAGACCGTTGCCACAACGTCTTCAACGTCTTTACCTTTAGCCGCTGCGACAGCTTTCAAATTATCCGTCACTGATGCATTCAGATCAATTTTTCCAACTGCTTCTGGTCCAACTGCGATTTTTTGCATGTACATATCAGGTGCGTGCAGCATCTTACCGCGATCTGCAATCGCGACAACTGCTAGTGCATTCCATGACCCTTCAGCGACAATGTTTGTCCCTTCAACAGGGTCAACCGCGATATCTACTTTTGGATTTTCAGCGCTGCCTAGCTCTTCTCCTATGTATAACATCGGAGCTTCATCACGTTCACCTTCTCCGATGACAACACGACCGTCCATTGGGATCGTATCAAATACATGACGCATCGCTTCTGTTGCGGCGTTATCTGCTTCTTCTTTTTCTCCGCGTCCCATCCATCGTGCTGAAGCAAGTGCAGCTGCCTCAGTTACACGTACTACTTCCATTGATAAACTTCTTTCCATGTTAAAAAGCTCCTCCCCTATATCGACACCTTATGAATTTTGGTATTGCTTCACTTCATCATCAGTCAAATCTTCACGCCAAACGTTAGCCCCTAAGGCTTCTAACTTGTCGGTTAAATTCGCGTAACCACGGTCGATGTGTTCAACACCTACAATTTCTGTCACGCCATTGGCCATTAAACCCGCAACGACAAGTGACGCTCCAGCACGTAGGTCTGTTGCTTTTACTTTCGCACCTTCTAACGTCGTTGGTCCGGTGATGACCGCTGAACTTCCCTCAACTTTTATATTCGCATTCATTCGGCGCAGTTCATCTACGTGTTTAAAACGGGCAGAATAAATCGTATCGGTGACAATACTCGTTCCGGTTGATTGCGTTAGCAGCGCTGTAAATGGCTGCTGGAGATCCGTCGGAAAACCTGGATAAACTAGTGTTTTAATATCGACACTCGACAGGACTTTATCCGTCGTCACAATCAATCGGTCATCTTCTTCGACAATTTTAACACCCATTTCACGAAGCTTAGCCGTCAGTGACTCTAAGTGAATCGGAATCACATTATCGATGACAACTTCTTTCCCCATAGATGCCGCGATAATCGTATACGTTCCAGCTTCGATTCGGTCTGGAATAATCGTGTGGCGACAGCCGTTTAAATGCTCGACACCTTGAATACGAATGACGTCCGTTCCTGCTCCTTTGATATTCGCACCCATGCTGTTTAAAAGGGTTGCGACATCAATGATTTCAGGTTCTTTCGCTGCGTTTTCAATAACGGTTTTTCCTTTTGCACGAACCGCTGCTAGCATAATATTAATCGTTGCGCCAACACTAACAACATCTAGATAAATTTTAGCGCCACGAAGTTCATCAGCTCTTAAGTAAATCGCACCTTGTTCGTTCGTTACCTGTGCACCTAGAGCTTCAAAACCTTTAATATGCTGGTCAATTGGGCGGGGGCCTAGATTACAACCCCCAGGCATACCAATGACAGCCTTTTTAAAACGGCCAAGCATAGCACCCATGAAATAATATGATGCTCTTAGCTTCTTAACCCGGCCATTCGGCAGTGGCATTGAAACCATATTTGATGAATCGATTGTCACATCTTCACCATTTTGTTCAACCTTACCCCCGATGTCTTCTAAAAGGCCTTTTAACGTTTGAATGTCTGAGATGTCTGGGAGACCTTCTAATGTCACTTCGCCTTCAGCCAAAATCGTTGCCGGGAGTAAAGCAACGGCACTGTTTTTGGCTCCACTTACTCGAACTTGCCCTTGTAACGTGTGTCCACCTTCGATGAGTAATTTTTCCATTGAATAAGACTCCTCTTAAGTTAATCTATCCTTATTATGCGAAAAAAGCTTTAAAACATGCTTCTTACTTGTTCGCTTGCTCCCAATCTGCTAAAAACTTCTCGATACCTTGATTAGTTAACGGATGCTTAACTAACTGTCCGATCACTTTAAACGGAATGGTTGCGATATGCGCGCCGTGTAAAGCTGCTTCATGAACATGCATTGGATGACGGACGCTTGCTGCAATAATTTCAGATTCGATTCCGTGACGGTCGAAAATCTCTGCGATTTCCGCAATTAAGTTCATGCCGTTTTGACCGATATCATCTAAACGTCCTAAGAACGGTGATACATAAGTTGCACCAGCACGCGCTGCAAGTAGGGCTTGGTTAGCTGAGAAAACAAGTGTTACGTTTGTTTTAACGCCTTGGTCTGTTAAGGCTTTACAAGCTTTTAATCCTTCTAGCGTCATTGGAAGTTTGATTGTAATGTTTGGTGCAATTTTCACAAGCTCTTCTGCTTCTCTAAGCATTCCCTCTGCGTCTTCTGAAATAACTTCTGCACTAACAGAACCTTCTGTTACGACTTCTGTTATTTCTTTTAAACGTTCGTGGAAAGATACGTTTTCTTTAGCTACTAAGGATGGGTTTGTTGTCACACCAGCTAAAATGCCTAAGCTGTGTGCTTCTTTAATTTCACTAATATTTGCCGTATCAATAAAAAATTTCATAATATTTGCCTCCTATAAAAATATTCAGATGGTATTTATGAATCGCTTTCGGTGGACGCTTTCCGCGGGCACGGCTCGAGCCNGTCGGCATTGGTCACAGGACGTGACCGCTTTTAGCCGACCCGGAGTCGCCACCTTAACTTTTAAATCATAATCAGAACCAATATTAAACACGAAAAGGCCAACCCAAGTTTTACGGATTAGCCATCTTCATATGGTTATTAAGCTTTATTTGACGAACCAAATTCGCGCATTTTACCGATAACGGTCTCTTTAATTTTCTCGCGACTTGGTCCTAAGTATTTACGCGGATCATATTGTTCTGGCTGTTCAGCTAACACCTCACGAACGACTTTCGCCTGAGCGATTTGGTTCTCGGTGTTCACATTAATTTTTGCCGTACCTAATGAAATAGCGCGTTGTATATCTTTTGTCGGAATACCAGTTCCGCCATGTAACACGAGTGGTACACCTGTTAACTTTTGGACTTCTTCCATTCGGTCGAAACCTAAATTTGGCTCACCTTTATATGGACCATGAACCGATCCTAATGCCGGAGCAAAGCAGTCCACACCCGTTTCGCGAACCAAACGGTCACATTCTGATGGAATCGCATAAGCGGCTTCTGCATCTTCAACAATGATGTCATCCTCTTGTCCACCGATGCGTCCTAATTCTGCTTCAACTGACACACCATGAAGGTGCGCTAGTTCAACGACTTTTTGTGTTAAAGCAATGTTGTCATCTAATGGAAAATGAGAGCCATCAATCATGACAGATGTAAATCCAGCATGAATCGCCTCTGCGCATTTTTCGAAACTTGAGCCGTGGTCCAAATGAATGGCTACAGGCACAGTTGTTTGATAAGACTTCATTAATTCGTTAACTAAAGCAGTGACGACATTAAAGCCACCACAATATTTCGCTGCTCCTTCCGAAACACCGATGATGACTGGAGATTGTTCTTCTTCAGCCGCTTGTAAAATCGCCTGAAAGTACTCCAGGTTATTAATATTAAATTGCCCAACCGCATAGCCTTCACGGTTTGCCTTGTTGAGCATCTCTGTCATAGATTGTAATGGCACAACTGGTTCCTCCTTGTGATGTAAATCGTACCTATTTAATAGAATACCAACTGCACCCTAAAATCGCAACTAAATCTTAACGTTAAGCCCCTCTAATATTTGGTGAATTTGTTCAACCGAAAAAGGCTTTTCTATCACATCAAATACTTCTGCATCGCCTAGATGATCTCGAAGTTCCTGTTCTGCCATCCCGCTCATTAACACGACTGGAATGTCTGCGGATTCTTCGTTTAACCGTCTAATAACCTCATCTCCGCGCCAAGGTTCCATTAAATAATCTAAGAAGATGATCTGCGGTAATTTTGTTAAAGCTTCTGTAAAAGCTCGATCTGAACGTTCATAAGTTGTCACATTATAATTTTCACGTCTAATAACTTCTGATAACAACAGACGAACGCCAGGTTCATCATCTACCACAAAAACCTCACCTTTAATCATCATTACCCCCCAGGTTGTTCAGTATAGTTTAACTTTACCAAAAAACGGGAGTTAATCAATCAGTTATTTTGTCGTAACTTGTCGTTTGCTTGCTAGACTGTGTTCGATAAAATCTCTAAATAAAGGCTGGGGGCGATTTGGGCGCGATTTAAATTCAGGGTGAAATTGTGAAGCCACAAACCATGGGTGATCCTTTACCTCGATAATTTCAATTAAGCGGTCATCTGGGCTCTTACCTGAAAAAACAAACCCAGCTGATTCCATGTCTTGTCTGTACTGATTATTAAATTCATAACGGTGGCGATGGCGTTCATACACGACTTCCTCAGCATAAGCGTCGTATGCTTTCGTGTTATCTTGAAGACGGCAAGCATAAACACCTAAGCGAAGCGTTCCTCCTAAGTCTTCAACATCCTTTTGTTCTGGTAAAAGATCAATGATTGGATGCGGCGTTGTAGGATTAATCTCTGCTGAATGTGCACCATCAAGACCTAACACATTACGCGCAAACTCGACGGTGGCAAGCTGCATGCCTAAACAGATTCCTAAAAATGGCACTTTGTTCTCACGCGCATATTTAATGGCAGAAATTTTACCTTCAATGGCGCGATCACCAAATCCACCAGGAACTAAAATCCCATCGACATCTGATAAATAATCAGCTGCGTTGTCATCGTTCACATCTTCAGAGCTGATCCATTTCACTTCAATATCAGCATCATGCGCGAACCCAGCATGTTTTAATGCTTCAACGACTGAAATATACGCATCCTGCAAGGAAACATACTTACCTACAAGCCCGATTGTAACTGTAGAAGATAGGTTTTTAACCTTTTGAATTAAACCTTCCCATTCATCCATGTTGGCCTCAGGCGTGCTTAATTTGAAATGATCAACCGCAAGCTGGTCTAATCCTTGCTGCTTTAATTCTAATGCTACTTCGTATAATACATCACAGTCTAATGCTTCTATTACTGCTTTTTCATTGATGTCACAAAACAGTGCGATTTTTTCTTTCATTTCTTTGCTAATTTTCATATCCGTTCTAAGCACAATCACATCTGGCTGAATCCCAAGTGAACGAAGCTCTTTTACGGAGTGCTGAGTTGGTTTAGTCTTCAGTTCCCCTGCTGCTTTAATGTATGGCACAAGTGTACAATGGATATACATGACGTTGTCACGACCAAGATCACTTTTCAGCTGACGAATCGCTTCTAAGAACGGTAAGCTTTCGATGTCCCCAACCGTTCCGCCAATTTCAGTGATGACAACATCTGCATTCGTTTCTTTACCAGCTTGGAAAACTTTATTTTTAATCTCGTTGGTGATATGCGGTATAACCTGCACAGTGCCGCCTAAGTAATCACCTTTGCGTTCTTTACGGATCACTGATGAATAAACTTTTCCTGTTGTGATATTGCTGTATTTATTTAAATTAATATCGATAAATCGCTCATAATGTCCTAAATCTAAGTCCGTTTCAGCACCGTCTTCGGTAACGAATACTTCACCGTGCTGATAGGGGCTCATCGTCCCTGGGTCGACGTTTAAGTACGGGTCGAATTTTTGAATCGTGACGTTTAGGCCGCGATTTTTTAGCAAACGACCGAGTGATGCTGCTGTGATTCCTTTACCTAAAGATGAAACCACTCCACCTGTTACGAAAATATACTTTGTCATGTTACATCCTGCCTTTCTATTACATCTGGATCGGGGAGTATTTATTATAAGTTTTCCTTATAAGTTCGATTTAACACTAATCATTTATTAAGAATCTCTATAAAAATAAAAAAAGCTCCCGAACTGAGTCGGGAGCTTGTCTATTTTTTGAGAGCCCACATAAAATCTTAAAGTTTTATATTTAAGAAGTCAAGCTAAACTTTATAAATCTTCTTCGTCGTCATCTTCAACGAAGTTATCATCGTCTTCCGGATCTTCCTCGAAAAGTTCTTCGTCATCATCTTCTTCAGTGACTAAGTCATCTTCTCCAAGTTCAGGTTCCACCTCATCTTCAAGAAGCTCTTCTTCTTTTTTCTTCTTTTTCTTCTTCTTCTTTTTCTTTGGTACTTCTTCAGTGAAGGAAATCGTATCATCTTCCTGCTGATCATATGGGTACCACTTTTTAAGGCCCCAGATGTTTGTACCAACTGACATAAAGCGTCCGTCAATATTTAAATCTGTATAAAATTGAACGATGTATTCTTCTTTTTCCTCTTGGGTGAATTCCTTTGCTTCTGCAATGAGTTCAAAGATTTCATTGAAGTTCATCGCTTTCTTTTCTTCTGCTAAGATTTCATAAGCAACTTCAACCATTGAAACCTCTTTAACTTCTTCCTTGGTATACTTTTCCAACGTCACTTCCAGCACTCCTTTACCCAATGTCGATGGCGGAAACCATAATTATGCTATTTTTCTAGTTTACAGAATACCACAACCATTAGTCAATTCAAGTACAAAATTAATTTTAGACATAAAAACGAGGATTTATTCAAAGTGGATGCTTTTTCGCTGTGGCAAAAAGGCTACTTCTCTGTTTTTTCCGTTAATTATCTACCCCTATTTGAAAAATATCTACCACGAAATTTGTCGACGAAGTAAAAAAAGCTTTTTTATCTACCCCTAAAGTTCCTTTATCGACCTTTTTGCATAAGGAAACCACCAACGGCGAGGTTGGTGGTTTGACTTATTACATATTACGACGGTACTGCCCGCCGACTTCGTATAAGGCGTTTGTGATCTGGCCTAGACTGGCCACTTTAACGGTTTCCATGAGTTCTTCAAACACATTACCGTTTGACGCTGCAACTTCCTTAAGGCGGTTTAATGCTTCTTCAGATTTGTCAGCATTTCTGTCTTGGAAGTCATGTAAATTCTTAATTTGTTGCTGTTTTTCTTCCTTAGAAGCACGGGCAACTTCCATCGAGTTGATTTCATCTTCTGATGGTGGGTTCGGGTTCACATACGTGTTAACCCCTACAATCGGAAGGTCGCCTGAATGTTTTTTACCTTCATAGTAAAGAGACTCTTCTTGAATCTTACCGCGTTGATACTGGCGTTCCATCGCGCCGAGTACGCCACCGCGGTCGTTAATGCGTTCGAACTCTTGTAAAACGGCTTCTTCAACAAGGTCAGTTAACTCTTCTAAAATAAATGACCCTTGTAATGAGTTTTCGTTTTTCGTTAAGCCGAATTCTTTGTTAATAATCATTTGAATCGCCATTGCACGGCGAACGGATTCTTCAGTTGGTGTTGTGATGGCTTCGTCATACGCATTAGTATGAAGCGAATTCGTGTTGTCTTGAATCGCGATTAATGCCTGCAGTGTCGTACGAATATCATTAAAGTCAACTTCTTGCGCGTGAAGTGAACGGCCTGATGTTTGAATGTGATACTTCAACTTCTGGCTTCGCTCATTCGCACCGTACTTATCGCGCATCGCAACCGACCAAATGCGGCGCGCCACACGGCCAATGACTGTATACTCAGGGTCTAAGCCGTTTGAGAAAAAGAATGATAAGTTTGGCGCAAATTTGTTAATATCCATGCCGCGGCTTAAGTAATACTCAACATACGTAAAGCCGTTTGCGAGGGTAAAGGCTAACTGACTGATTGGGTTTGCTCCTGCTTCAGCAATGTGATAGCCCGAGATTGAAACCGAGTAGTAGTTACGGACTTCATTATTAATGAAGTACTCCTGAATGTCCCCCATCATGCGAAGGGCAAACTCGGTTGAGAAAATACACGTGTTTTGTCCTTGATCTTCTTTTAAGATATCGGCTTGAACCGTACCACGAACAACTGAGATCGTCTCGACCTTAATTTGTTCGTACTCTTCTTGGCTCGGTTCGCGGCCGTTTTCGTCTTTAAACTTCTTCAGCTGCTGATCAATAGCTGTATTGAAATACATCGCTAGAATAATCGGCGCAGGACCGTTGATGGTCATTGAGACAGACGTCATTGGATCGACTAAGTCAAAGCCATCATAAAGCTTCTTCATGTCATCTAACGTACAAATACTTACGCCAGATTCTCCAACTTTACCGTAAATGTCAGGGCGCTCATCAGGATCTTCACCATATAGCGTCACGGAGTCAAAAGCTGTACTTAAGCGCTTAGCCGGTTCGTTTTTCGATAAATAGTGGAAACGGCGATTCGTACGTTCTGGCGTTCCTTCACCAGCAAACTGACGAGTCGGATCTTCTCCTTTACGCTTGAATGGGAACACCCCTGCCGTAAATGGAAAGGCACCAGGCACGTTTTCCATGAGCATCCAGTATAAACGGTCGCCCCAGTCGCGGTATTTTGGCAGCGCGACTTTTGGAACTTTAATTCCAGATAAGCTTTCCGTATTTAAGTCAACGGTAAACTCTTTATCACGAACTTTATAGGACAACTGATCCTTTGTGTACGTCTCTTTTAGCTCATCAAATTTATCAAGCTTTTCCTTGTTGTCAGCTTCTAATTCTTTCTCGTATTTCTCAATTAGCTGAATAAGCTCTTCAACTTGGCCGATTTCTTCTTCGGTTCCCTTTAATTGATAAAGCTTACGCGCAATATCGCTCTGTTTCTTCGCATCCTCTTTATACCCGTGCACTGTCTGCACGATATCACGTAAATATTGACGACGCTCTGGTGGGATGATTAAGTTTTGCTTTTCAACTAGCTTAATCTTTGTATCAAACGGAACTTCAGCCTCCCAGCCGTAACGGTCGTTAATTGTTTCTAAAATTGAAGCAAATAGTGTGTTCGTACCTGGGTCGTTAAACTGTGATGCGATCGTGCCAAACACTGGGAATGTGTCATGGTCTTCGTGAAATAGCATCCGGCTACGACTGTACTGTTTACGAACTTGATTAAACGCATCTTCTGACCCTTTTTGTTCAAACTTATTGATGACGATGAAGTCAGCAAAGTCGATCATGTCGATCTTCTCTAGCTGAGTTGGCGCACCGAATTCAGCTGTCATCACGTACATCGATAGGTCCGTAATCTCAGTGATCTCGGCATCCCCTTGACCAATCCCGCTTGTTTCAACAATGATGAAGTCAAAATCAGCTGCTTTGACAACGCGAATCGCATCTAAAATCGCCTGTGACAATTCCGTTTTTGAACTTCTTGTTGCAAGCGAGCGCATATACACACGTTCGTTAAAAATCGCGTTCATACGAATTCGGTCACCAAGTAGCGCACCGCCTGTTTTCTTCTTCGTAGGATCGACAGATAAAATCGCAAGCTTTTTATCTGGCACTTCGTTAATAAAACGGCGAACAAGTTCATCCGTTAATGAACTTTTACCCGCTCCGCCTGTTCCAGTAATCCCTAATACCGGCACGTCCTCGCGCGTAATTTTTAATAAATCTTGAAGCTTATCACTCGTGACGTCTTCATTTTCAACATGTGAAATAAGGCGCGCGATTGCTTGATAATCACCTTGTTGCGCTTTAGCTGCATCTGATTCAAGCTCAAGCGGCGTCGGATGATCGCACTCCTCTAACATCTGATTAATCATCCCTTGAAGACCGTGCTGACGACCATCTTCAGGTGAGAATATACGTGCTACTCCATGGTCATGAAGTTCTTTAATTTCACGAGGTAAAATAACCCCGCCCCCACCGCCGTAAACACGGATGTGGCCAGCACCTTTTTCATTCAGTAAATCAACCATGTACTTAAAATACTCAACGTGTCCACCTTGGTAAGAAGAAATCGCAATCCCTTGTACGTCCTCCTGGATTGCCGCATTAACCACTTCTTCAACCGAGCGGTTATGCCCAAGGTGAATGATTTCTGCCCCGCTCGCCTGCAAAATACGGCGCATAATGTTAATCGATGCATCGTGGCCGTCAAACAAGCTCGAAGCTGTCACAAAACGAACAGGATGCTTCACTTTGTAGACTTCCTGTTGTTGCATAAGGCTCATCCTCCTCTCGTCAGCTCAAGCTGACTTTTTAATAAATCAAATTGCAAATTCGTATACTCTTCAAGCGAAAATTCCTTTTGTAAAATCCAGCGCCTGAATCCCCACATTTGGCCTTGGATGAATATGTTATTGGCAATGATGGTCAGCTGGTCTCTCGTCATCCTAGGATAATTATTTTGAATAACCCGCTCCAAAAGATGAACCATCTGCCGTTCTTTTTCTAGCACATAATCCTGAGCATCCTTTGGTAGTGCTTTAAGTTCCTGATATAAGACCAAGACTTCATCTTGCATATCATCCATTAGTTCATAGTAAGACTTAACGGCTTGATATAGCGTGTCTTCTGACGTCTCTTTTGTATTAAAAACCGCTTCCATCCTCGCCTTTACTTCATCATAAATAGCGTCACAGACGAGAAAAAGAACGTCTTCTTTTTTTCTAATATATTCATATAGCGTCCCGATTGAAAAACCAGCAGCCTTAGCAATTTCTCTAGTTGTTGCACGGTGAAACCCTTTTTGCTTAAAAAGAGATACCGCTCCTTTTTGTAGCTGCTCACGACGCTTTTGGATTAATTGTTCATCCTTAATCGATGAATCAATGGGTTTAACCATCCGCTTCACCTTCTTTACGCCATTCCGATAACCACTTTTTCGCAAGGCTATACGGATCACCTGATTGCTTAAGCTCTTCTTGTTTATCAGAGTCGTTATTGACGAACTGATAAACGTCTTTCCATAATGCTTCTTGCATGAGTTCATAGACTTCATAACGAAGCTGCTCGCTTCGCTTCTTTTGCCCCTCGTCAGTCTCATCTAAGTAATGACGATGCTTTTGAAAAGCTTCAAATAATTTGTTAAATCCAAAGTTTTCATTCACACTCGTTTCGATGATTTGTGGCTCGAACCCACGGTGACCAGCAATATGAATGAGGTCACGCAGTGTATTCTTAAGTTTTCTAACGCCTGGTAAATCAGCTTTATTTAATATAAAAAGGTCTGCGATTTCCATAATGCCTGCTTTGAAAATTTGCAGAATATCACCACTGTTAGGTGTTAACATGACGGCGGTCGTGTCAGCAACCTTCATGATGTCGAGTTCAGACTGACCGACCCCGACCGTTTCAACGATAATGTAGTCAAAACCGTAAGCATCACATGCGCGAATCGCATCCTTAGTCGCACGAGCAAGCCCGCCAAGACTTCCACGGGTTGCCATACTGCGAATGAATACGTCTTGGTCGGTAAAATGCTTATGCATGCGTACGCGGTCTCCAAGAAGGGCGCCGCCGCTGAAAGGACTGGTTGGATCAACTGCGATGACCGCAACGTTGTATTGCTTTTCACGAAGCAAGGTGATGAGTTTATCAACGAGTGAGCTTTTGCCCGCGCCAGGCGACCCGGTGATGCCAATGTAATGGGCGTGTTTTTTGCGCGCGTTAAGTTCACTCATCAGCTCGAGTTTGTCTGGGTGGTCGTTTTCGATTAGGGTGATGGCCCGAGCTAAAGCTCGTTGGTCTTGATTCGCTATGCGGTCTGCTAGTTGATCCATTGGTTTCATCCTTTCTGTACTTATATAAATGCAAATGTGAAAATCCTAATTTGAAGAAGCAAGTAGTTCAAAATAATTTACGAAAGGCGGCGACTCCTGGTCGGCTAAAAGCGGCCACGTCCTGTTCGTCGCGGGAACAGCACGAGCTGAAAATCACCCAATACGAAACAATAGTGAGTTTTGGGAAGCCCTCGCCTTGCCTGCGGAAAGCGTCCGCCTGTAGCAAATCTAAAGTGAACTAACTTACTTCGTCACCATTCTTCCAATGACTAAACGTTGGATTTCTTGTGTTCCTTCGTAAATTTGAGTGATTTTCGCATCACGCATGAAGCGCTCAACAGGATAATCTTTCGTATATCCATAACCACCGAAAACTTGCACAGCTTCAACTGACACTTTCATTGCCGTATCACCTGCGTAAAGCTTTGCCATTGCTGATTCCTTCTGATACGGAATGCCTTCTGACTCGTTATACGCAGCTTGGTAAGTAAGTAGACGTGATGCTTCAACTTGAGTTGCCATGTCAGCAAGCTTGAAGGAAATGCCTTGATTGTTCGCAATTGGCTTGCCGAACTGTTCGCGCTCTTTCGCGTAGTCAGTTGCCGCATCTAAAGCACCTTGCGCAATTCCGACTGCTTGTGCAGCAATTCCGTTACGACCACCATCTAATGTAGTCATAGCAATCTTAAACCCTTCACCTTCTTCACCTAGTAAATTCTCCTTAGGTACGCGGCAGTTCTCAAAAATTAACTCCGTTGTAGGAGAAGAACGGATTCCAAGCTTTTGTTCTTTTTTACCAAATGAAAAGCCATCTGTGCCTTTTTCAACGATAAATGCTGAGATGCCTTTATGTTTCGCATCGACATCTGTTTTCGCAAACACCACATAAATATCGGCGACACCACCGTTTGTGATCCAAACCTTGTTACCGTTTAGGATATAGTCGTCACCGTCTTTTTTAGCTGTAGTGCGCATAGATGCCACATCACTACCTGCTCCAGGCTCAGATAGTGCATAAGCCCCTAAAGCTTCACCTGTTGCTAGGCGTTGTAAGAAGGTTTTCTTTTGATCTTCATTTCCGTAAGTATAAATCGGCCAGCTCGCAAGTGAGATGTGAGCGGATAACGTGACCCCTGTTGAGGCACAAACGCGAGATAACTCTTCAACTGCAATCGCATAGCTCACAAAGTCTGAACCTATTCCGCCGTATTCTTCTGGCCAAGGTATACCCGTTAGGCCAAGCTCTGCCATTTTGTCAAATATCTCACGGTCAAAGCGCTCTTCTTCGTCACGCTCTGCCGCCGTTGGTGCCACTTCATTTTCCGCATAATCGCGAACCATCTTGCGTAGCATCTGTTGTTCTTCTGTTAGTTGAAAATTCATGTTCAAGTCCTCCTATTTAAGTAGTTGTCTACTAATCACTAGATTTTGTATTTCCGTTGTGCCTTCATAGATTTGAGTAATTTTGGCATCACGCATATAACGCTCAACTGGATAATCTTTCGTAAATCCGTAACCACCATAAACCTGAACGGCATCAATTGAGACGTCGACCGCTGTTTGTGAAGCAAACTTCTTCGCCATTGAGGCCTCTTTTGCGCAGTCAACTCCACCTTCATGCATCGAAGCAGCGTTATAGATTAATAGTTTTGAACCTTCGACTGCCGTTGCCATATCTGCGAGCTTAAACGAAATCCCCTGGTTATGAGCAATCGGTTTACCGAACTGTTCGCGTTCCTTCGCATAACCTGTAGATGCATCTAACGCCGCTTCTGCAATTCCTAAAGCTTGAGCACCGATTCCGATCCTGCCGATGTTCAGGTTAGATAATGCAATCTTGTACCCTTCGCCTTCCTGGCCAAGTAGCTGACTTTCTGGAATGCGGCAGTTATCAAACGTTAACGAAACGGTTGCCGAGCCATGAAGCCCCATTTTCTTTTCTGGCTTACCGACTTCAAACCCTGGGGTATCTTTTTCGACGATAAAAGCTGAAATCCCCTTACTTCCTGCTTCCGAATCGGTCTTCGCAAACACGACATACGTATCAGCATAACCGCCATTCGTAATAAAAATTTTCGATCCGTTTAAGACGTATTCATTGCCATCTTTTACAGCGCGAGTTTTAAGTGAAGCAGCATCACTACCTGCACCTGGTTCGGTTAAGGCAAATGCTCCTAAGTATTCACCCGATGCCAGTTTTGGAACGTAATGCTTTTTCTGTTCTTCACTTCCGAATTTTAGTATCGGAAATGTACCAACAGATGTATGGACTGAAAGAATCACGCCAAGTGTCGCACTCACTTTGGATAACTCATGAATGGCAATAATGTAAGAGACATAATCCATTCCAGCTCCGCCATACTCTTCTGGAATCGGGATTCCTAGAATGCCTAACTCACCCATTTTCCCAATAAGTTCTGATGGAAAACGATCTTCTTGTTCCATGCGTTCAACGGCTGGCGCCACTTCTTGCTGGGCGAAGTCCCTTACCATTTTGCGCATCATATTTTGTTCATCTGTGAAGTTCAAATTCATCTAAGGTGCCTCCTATTCGTACACGTAGAAGCCGCGACCAGATTTTTTACCTAACCAGCCTGCGCTAACGTACTTTTTAAGTAGTGGACACGGACGATATTTGCTGTCACCAAAGCCATCGTAAAGGACTTCCATAATGTATAAGCATGTATCAAGGCCAATAAAATCAGCTAGCGTTAACGGTCCCATTGGATGATTCATACCGAGTTTCATGACTTCATCCACCGCTTCAGGCTCAGCTACACCTTCATAAACCGTATAAATTGCTTCGTTAATCATTGGCATGAGCACACGGTTTGAAACAAATCCTGGATAGTCATTCACTTCAACAGGTGTTTTGTTTAATGCTTTTGCTGCTTCTTCAATCGTTTTATAAGTCTTATCAGATGTTTGAATCGCACGAATGATCTCCACTAACTTCATAATTGGAACTGGATTCATAAAGTGCATGCCGATCACTTGATCAGGGCGATTTGTCACCGCTGCTATATCTGTGATGGGTAGTGACGATGTATTCGTGGCTAAAATTGCATGCGATGGTGTGATTTCATCTAGCTTTTGAAATACTTGAGTTTTAACATCCATGTTTTCAACGACAGCTTCGATCACTAAATCTCGATCGCTCGCTTCTTCTAACGAAGTCGTCGTTTGAATACGGTTTAACGTTTCCGTCTTTTGTTCCTCTGTCATTCTACCTTTATCCACATTACGAGATAATAGTTTTTCCATTGTTGCAAGACCCTTTTGCAAGGACTCTTCCGAAATGTCATTTAGTTTCACGTCAAATCCAGACTGCGCAAATACTTGCGCAATTCCAGACCCCATCTGACCTGCACCAATGACCATTACGTTTTTAATTGTCATGAAAAACCCTTCCTTTCAAAATCTATTTATCTATTGTTTTGGAACTTCAATTAGGAGCGCGTCACCTTGACCGCCACCAGAACAAATCGATGCAATCCCTAAACCACCGCCGCGGCGTTTTAGTTCATAAGCAAGTGTTAACGTAATACGAGCACCACTCGCACCAATTGGGTGTCCAAGTGCAACGGCACCGCCATTAACATTCACCTTCTCTGGATCGAGACCTGCAATCTTACCGCTTGCAAGTGAAACGGCCGCAAACGCTTCGTTCACTTCAAATAAATCAATATCATCAAGGCTATAGCCTGTTTTTTCTAGTAATTTATTAATCACAATACCAGGTGTTTCTGGGAACCTGTCAGCTTCAACTGCTACTTCCGCATGTCCGATGACTTTTGCTAGAGTTTCTTTTCCTTCTGCTTTAGCTTTTTCTTCAGACATTAACACCATAGCTGCAGCACCGTCGTTAACTCCTGGCGCGTTACCTGCTGTAATCGTTCCGTCTTTATCAAATGCCGGGCGAAGTTTTGCTAGTTTTTCAGCCGTTGTACCTTGACGCGGTGCTTCGTCCGTATCAACCACAACTGGGTCACCCTTACGCTTTGGCACTTCTACTGGTACGATTTCGTCAGCTAGTTTACCCTCTTCAATCGCTTTTAGCGCACGCTCATGACTTTGTGCTGCCCAGTTATCTTGATCTTCACGAGATAATTCGAATTTATTAGCTGTGCGGTTGCCATACGTTCCCATGTGCACATTTTCAAACGAACAAGTAAGGCCATCATGCACCATCATATCAACGACTTTCTGGTCTCCCATGCGCATTCCCCAGCGCGCATTCGGCATGAAGTATGGTGCATTACTCATGCTCTCCATACCACCAGCAACAATCGTATCTTCTTCACCTAAACGAATCATCATATCGCCTAAGGCTACACTACGCATTCCTGATGCACAAACCTTGTTAACCGTTTCCGTTTTCGTCTCCCAAGGAATACCTGCATGACGCATCGCTTGACGAGACGGAAGCTGACCTTGGCCACCTTGTAAAACCGTCCCCATAATCACTTCTTGAATATCTTTACCTTCAACTGAAGCACGATTAAGCGCTTCCTTGATCGCAATACCACCTAATTGAGCTGCCGTAAGCGGTGCTAGACCTCCACCAAATTTACCGAAAGGCGTTCTCGCACCTGCAACAATCACTGTATTTGACACTATGATTCCTCCCTTTTTGTAACTCTTTGTAAACGCTAACATCATTATAACATAAAACCGACTGAACGCTCGCTCAATAACATAATTTTAAGAATTTTTATTTAGAGCGAGTTGTGGGTGAAACTCAGATAGATCTGCGTGAGATGCGAACTGTTTTCTCTCGTACGCGAACAAATTTCGCCCACACACGAACAGTTTTCCACAATATACGAACAAACTTCTGCCGAATACGAACACTTCTCACGAAAACGCAAACAGTTCTCATCGAAATACGGACACTCCCCTATAAATAGGGACAAAACTTCTGTTAATACAATCAATTAGATATTTTTAATAATAAACTTGTACCTCATTTAATAAGATGATATAAGACTGGGGGGAACTTGACATGCGGAAAGGTAATGGAAAAGCTTTTCTCATATTAATTTTGCTGGTTGCAATCGTCGTATTATTTTTCATGAGTTTTGTTAATTTCAAAAAATCCCCCGAAGAAGAAGCAACAGAAACGGTTCATAAATTTTATCAGTTTGAGCAAGACGGAGCATTCTCGCATTCTTGGGAGTTATTTCATCCGCTAATGCAGAAAAAGTTCGAGAAAGGCTATTACATACAGGATCGAGCTCATGTTTTTATGAATCACTTCGGCGTTCAATCGTACACTTATTCCCTTAGCGGGCCGACTGAAGTTCAAGATTGGTCGATGGAAAGTGGAGCAGAAGTCATTGAACGTCTCTATAAATTTGAAATTGCGAAAACATATAAGGGTAAATACGGAAACTTTACGATTGTGCAGGATGTTTATGCAACTGAATTAGAGGATGGATGGCGAGTCTTATGGGATTATAATAAATGAGCTTAGGGCACCCCTAAGCTCATTGTTGTTTTAAATAATCGTAAAATGGATTTGTTTCAATTGTTTTGTATTCACCGTGAAGGCCTGGTTCTCTTAAGAATAAATGATTTTCTAAAGACTCTCACTTACATCTTAATCGGAACATCGCGGATCATTCTATAGCATAACCAAAGCAGAAGTCCGATTAACATAATATCGCCTAATGAACTCCCTAATAAGTAATAACTTGCTCCAAATAAATGGTCAAATAAATCTGCTGCCAAAACTTCTATTGCTTCTCTCGTTGTAATGAAGACCAACGTTAACACTAATCCTACTTTCCAACCGTAGCGATAGTAAGCTAATGCGATGATCATTCCGAATAGGAAGCTTAAAAACAGCGTAATGAGATAGTGCCAAATGTCTGAAAGAGCGATTGACTCAATAGTAAACCTTTGCACAACAGCATACTCAGTAGCTGTTAATATAAGGTTCAGCACGGCATAACTAATTGTTAAAGCTAATACGGTATACACAATCCCTAAGTAAAATGCTTTTCTCGTTGCGCCTAGTTTGATCGATTGCGGTAAAAATCCATATATTGAAATGATTCCTAAAATCATCATACCAATACTCATTGGGTCCATTGTAAAACTTAAAAAATGGCTTAATGAAGATTCCTCATTAAAGTATGACACAACGTAAACAGTGATTCTAATCACAACTAAAAAGATAGAGATATAAAGTAGCCATTTAAAAAGCTCTCGGTAATAATCTTTAAAAACTATTTTAGTAACCTGTTCCATTAATGTTCCCCTCCCGTTAAATGTGTGAATAAATCCTGAAGTTTTGCCTGGCTGATATCGAGCCCAGCCGCTCTCGCCTCTTGTATATCTTGTTCTTTAAGATCTTCATAAATTAATACAGTTTTACTGCCGCCAATTGTTTCTTCGATTAGTACATCTATTCCGCTACAAAATTCATCTACATCGTCGTGGCTACCAGTTATAAAATATCCTCGCTCAATAATCGATTGATAATCATCGTGTAATAATAGCTTACCTTCGTGGATCATCATGACTTCATCAAACAAATACTCCATTTCTGACACAAGATGCGTTGATAGAATAAACAATCTTGGATGTTTTTCTTGTTCATTTAATAACTCTTTGTAAAACATCGAACGTGTAGGGGCATCCATTCCTAGGTAGACTTCATCTAAGATGGTTATCGGCGTGCGACTTGCTAATCCAACGATCATATTAAAAGCCGATAACTGACCTTTTGAAAGTTTACTTAAGTTTTTGTTATCTGGCACTTTAAATCGTTTCATTAGCTCATTAGCATATGTTTTATCAAAATTTGGCCTGTATAATTGTAATTTCTCAAAATACTTAGATGCCTTCTGATCTTGAAGATCCTTAACAGGCGCTTCGTATAAAAAAGTTGAATTCTTCATATACTTCGCATTCTCAAATACAAGTTTTCCGTTCGCTTCAACATATCCTACTGTTGCATCTCGATAAGCTGCAAGTATTGATAGTAGCGTCGTTTTCCCTGCTCCATTTCTACCAATTAAACCGACAATTTTATTTCCTTCTAGTGTAAAATTCACATCCGACAAAGCTTGATAGTCTTTGAAATGCATCGAAATATTCTTAGCCTCTAATTTGCCGTCCATCATTCCTCACTCCCCTTTTTAACCTCTCGAATCATACTAATCATTTCATCATCAGATATCTTTAATTTATTTGCTTCACGAACAAGCTGCACGATATAAGTATCTAAAAATGCATGTTTCCTTTTTTCAATTAACTTCTCCTTAGCCCCTTCTGAGACGAACATACCAACACCACGCTTCTTAAAAATAACCCCTTCGTCTGTTAGTTGATTAATCCCCTTCGATACCGTTAGGTGGTTAATTTTGTAGAAATTCACTAATTGATTGGTGGATGGTATTTGGTCACCCTCTTTTAGTTGGTCGTTCAAGATTTGATCTTCAATTCGTTCTCTTACTTGTTGAAAGATTGGTTTACCTTCATCAAATTCTCGGTTCATTTATGACACCACACTTTATATGGTTATATAGTTAAGTATATAACCATAATACTTTAACTTATACAACAATGCAACTTATTTATGGGAAAGTTTTTTATTTTATGAGGAACTTTCTTTAATTTATAGGGGACTCCACCTTATAACACAAAAAAGACCCCGATTCACTTCGAGGCCTCGTTCATTATTAAAATTTAATTTTAATTCCTGAAGGATCTTTAACAAAGTATCCTTGATCTGTTTCTTCTACCTGTTCACCAAAAGCTTTTTTCACTTTGTCACGATCACCATCTGTCATTTTCACCGAAAACCAATTAAGACCCACTTCATCATCACTTTTCGCTTCACTATTTCGGCTGTTCCACACATTCAAACCAATGTGGTGATGATATTTGTCATCTGACATAAACAACGCTTGTGGTCCATATTTAGCTACAACTTCAAAGCCTAACTTTTCATAAAAAGGCTGAACGCTTGGTAGGTCATGAATCTGAAGGTGGATGTGCCCGATTGTTGATTCACTCGGAAAACCTGTCCACCCTTCTTCAGTGCGCTCTTTTAATAGACCTTCTATATCTAATGGGATGGTATCCATCACGACTTCTTCACCATTCCAATCCCATTCTTCAGGATCACGGTCACGATAAATCTCGATTCCATTACCATCTGGGTCTGCAAGGTATAGTGCCTCAGATACTTTATGGTCAGATGCGCCTTGCACTGGCAATTGATTACGCCAGAAATGATAAACGATATTTGCTAAGTCCTCTCTGGTTGGAACTAAGTACGCAATGTGAAATAGACCCGTTTTACGACGGTCTAATGGTTTTACATATTCAACTTGTTCAATGGTCAAAATCGGTGTTTCACCATCAAACGAAAAAATAGCTTGATCATCGGTTTGACTTAATAAGTTCATACCAAGGATATCTTTATAAAATGTAATTGATTTTTCAAGGTTTGATACACTTAATGATATTTGATCGATATATTTAGTTGGTAACTCATGATAACTCATATTGATCACTCACTTTCTTTTTAAATTAATTACAGTATATCATACTAACTTACAAAAAGTAAGTAAATATATAAAAATAAACTCAAGAAGCATCATGCTTCTTGAGTCTATTATAGTCCTTATTCAGTTACACCTACTTGGTAATAACGTTCAGTAAATGTAGGATCACCTACTGAGATACCCCAGTTAACTACACGCTCGTTAACTGGAATTAATACCGAGCGGTAAAGAGTAGGGAATACAGGGATTTCCTCTACCATAAGTTTTTGCCACTTACTATAAACTTCTTTACGGTACTCAGGGTCAAATGCTTCTTCTGAAAGACCGTCTTCTAGAAGTTTAGTATTTTCTTCGCTTTCATAACGCGGGAAGTTGAACATTGCTGTTGGACCATATAAACCACTAGGGTCTACATCGTAACCAACACCCCATGCACCTTGATAGATATCAACTTCAGGATCGTCGTTACCACCGTTACCTACACGCTCATAGAATGTGTTGAACTCAAGTAAACGTCCATCGATAAGTTGTACTTTTAATCCAACATTCTCCCAAGCTTGGATGTAGTAACGCGCTAATGGTTCAGCAACATCGCCACCAGACATAGATGCAAAGTTAATTTCTAACTTATCACCATTTGGTTTTTCACGGAATCCGTCACCATCAGTATCTTCATAACCAGCTTCGTCTAAGATTTGCTTAGCTTTTTCTGGATCATAAGTTGGTGTTTCGATTGAATCATCATGGTATTCAGGATGTGAAGGAGCAATTAAAGTAGTTGCATTCCAACGTAAACCGTTGTAGAACTCCTCACCAACTGCATTGTTATCTACTGCATACCACATTGCACGACGTAATCTAACGTCACCCATTTTCATTTCATCAGGCTTGTAGTTAACGCGACCTTCTTCTTTGTTCCAGTCACCTAATTTGAAACCGATGTAGGTGTATGCTAAGTCAATATCACCTAACCATTCAACGCCTTCCATACTAGAGTTGTCTGGGAACTGATCAACCGGGAAGCTATCCACTAAATCAACTTCGCCAGTTTCTAAAGCGTTTGCCACAGTACTAGGGCTTACAACTTTAAGAGTTACTTTATCTAAATTCGGCTCGCCTCTCCAGTAATCTTCGTTCTTAACGTAAGTTACAGACTCACCAGGAACAATGCTATCAACTTTGTACGGACCAAAACCAATTGGGTTTTGACGTACTGCATCAGAAGCTGACATATCTGCTACTTCCATGTCGCCAAAGATGTGTTTTGCTAACGGGTAAATCCAAATACCACCTGTTAATAGAGATGGTGTTAAACGCTCATAGTTAAATTTAATTGTTTTCTCATCTACAATCTCGATACCCTTAATTGAATCAGCTTCACCATTTCGGTATGCTTCCATACCTTTAAGTAAAGTGAAACCTACAGTGCTTCCACGAGGACCATCGTAATCAGGATGAGATATCACTTCATAGGCAAATGCCCAGTCTTCAGCTGTAACAGGCTCACCATCATGCCAGTTAACATTGTCTCTAATAGTAAACGTAATTGAAGACTCTTCTTCGTTTACTTCATACGTTGCAGCACCGTCATTAGTAATACGATAGTTTTCATCGTAAGTTACTAGCGCTTCATCAAACCATGCGATTACTTCCGCATCTGGTGCACCAGAATAGAAGTTCCAGTTTAATGTACCTTCAAATGCTGTATCAGTTACTAAACCGAATGTTAACTCTCCACCTTCGATTGGCTCACCAGTGTTCGAAACCTTTGTATTAAAGTCTTCAATGTTATAAAGACCATCAGCGTTAGCTTCTCCCCCTGCTTCTTCGCCTTCTTCACTTTCTTCACCTTCGCCTTCTCCCTCAGAAGACTCTTCAGTGCCTTCGCCTTCTCCTTCAGAAGGCTCTTCGTTCCCTTCATCGCTATTACAAGCTGCGATGAGCAAAACGAATGCGAGCATTAAGACAAATAAAAATTTGCCAAATAAGCTTCTGCTCATATTTAATTACCTCCCCCTAATATTTTTGCTCAGTCTATTTTTGACTGAAAAACTATATACTCAACACCTGACGTAAAAGCCAGGTGTAGGTACCATTGATTTAAGCTCTTCTCTGTCTAGCATCAGCTGCACGTTTTAGTGCTTCGCCAACGTTACGAACTGCTAGCATGAGTAATAGAATAAGTATGGCTGCTGGTAGCCAAATCCACCAACGTTGTTCTAACGTCGTTGGGTTCGTTGTGTAACTTAATAGAGTCCCTAAACTTGGTGTTTCTTCAGGGAAACCAAATCCTAAGAATGATAGACCTGACTCAATTCCAATATTAGCTGCTAAGTTAAGAGTCATCGTTACAACGATTAGTGATGTAATGTTTGGTAATACTTGTTTAAATATAATCTTCGTGTGTGAAGACCCTAATGTTCTAGATGCTTGAGCGTAATCTAGTTCTTTTTCTTGTAAAGCTTTAGAACGTATCAACCTTGCGATCCCCATCCATAAGAAAGCTGTCATAATTAAAGAGAATGAAATAACGCTATATTCTGGAACAATCGCAACGAATACGATAACTAACATAATGAATGGTAATACCATAAAGAAGTCTACGACACGCATTAATGCGTTATCGATATGACCACCAAAGTAACCTGAGACAACGCCTACCACAACACCAATAATGCCTGATAGGATGGTGACTAGAAATCCAATTAATAGAGAGTTTCTAGTACCTATAATTAACTGACCAAAAACATCACGTCCTCCATAGTCTGTCCCTAACCAGTACTCACTTGAAGGTGGCTCATATAAAGCAAATAAATCTACTTTAGCGATTTGATCTTGGTCTAAGATTAATGATGCTCCAAAAACAAATAAAGTTATGAGTGTAAAAAACACTAATGAAACAAGTGCCAATTTATCTTTTTTAATTTCCTTCCAAAAGATTGATAACCCGGAAGGACTTTTGTGCTGTTCTGTTTCTTGCTGAGCTTGATTTACTTCCTGTTCAATATCAACATCCTGCTGTCTGTTTGATTGTGCCAATTTGTCTCACCCCCATTGATGTCTAATCAATTTATTTGATACGGATACGCGGATCTACAATACTTAAAATGATATCTGACAGTAACGCACCTAAAATTGCTAAAATACCAGATAATAGAACTAGTGCTGTTACAACTGAAAAGTCTCTTAATTGAATTGATTCGATAAATAAGTTCCCCATTCCTGGGTAACTGAAAATTCTTTCAATAAAAACTGTACCATTTATAAGGTTTACAATTTCGTATCCAAAGAATGCTGCAATTGGAAGAATTGAGTTTCTAAAAATATGACGATTGTAAACACGACTTTCAGATGCACCTTTTGCACGAGCTGTTAAAATGAAATCTTTTTGTTTCGTATCAATTATTTCACTTCTTAAGTATTGTACTGTTCCAACCGTTCCAATCAGAGCGATTGACAAGGATGGCAGTAATAAATGGTGCAACTTACTCAAAATGTATTGTAATGTTCCTGGTTCTAGGCCTGGCTCAACTGAACCGCCTGTTGGGAACCAACCAAGCATAAAACCAAAGACCCAAAGTGCAACTAAACCAAAGATAAAGATTGGTGTTGCAAATCCAATATAAGTGTAACCAGTAATTAACTGATCGATTAATTTGTCATTGTAACGACCACTAACGATCCCTAAAGGTAAGCCAATAGCATAAATCATAATTGTTGAAACTAATGATAGCCAGAATGTATTAACAACCCGTTGCCAGATTAAGTCTGATACTGGCATTTTATATTTAAAAGATTGTCCGAAGTCACCTTGGACAGCTCCAACTATCCAATCCTTATATTGAACATACCAAGGATTGTTAAGTCCCAGTTTTTCTCTCATTTCAGCAATACGTTCAGGTTTAATATTCGGATCAATTAATCCTGTTAACGCATCACCCGGCATCATTTTAGCTAACAAAAACACGATAACACTTAGTAATATGATTTGTGGTGTAGTGATTAATAATCTTCTAACTATAAATTTCCACATAGTCTGATCAACCTTTCTCTGGTAACGCTACCCGATGTGTATCGGTGACTGGTGTTAAATCGTACGCCAAGCCGTTTTCATCAAAATAATCATAGTACGAGTTTGAAAACTCATGCTTGACTTGTTCACGGAAGTTAAGGTTTTCTTGACGTCTTTTTGGATTAATGTCCGGAATCGCTGCAACGAGACGTTTTGTATAAATGTGCTGAGGAGAGTTAAAGATTTCTTCTTTTGTACCCTCTTCTACGTAACGTCCGTTATACATAATTCCAATTCTGTCACACATATGTTTAACTACACCTAAATCGTGGGATATAAATAAGTAAGTTAGATTTAATTCTTTCTGTAAATCTTGCATAAAGTTTAATACTTGTGCCTGAACCGATACGTCTAACGCTGATACAGGCTCGTCCATGATAATAAGCTTTGGCTTTAGAGCAATGGCTCTAGCAACACCAATTCTTTGGCGCTGACCACCTGAGAATTCGTGTGGATATTTTAGTATACTCTCAGGAGAAAGTCCTACTTTCTCTAGTAGTTCCTGAACCTTCTTTTTCTCTTCTTGTTTCGATAGCTTTTCATAGTTTCTAAGAGGTTCAGCGATTATATCTAGTACGCGCTTCCTTGGATTCAAACTAGAGTATGGATCCTGGAAGATCATTTGAATATCTTTACGAATATTTACTCTTTTGCCACTTTTATTTAAGAGTTCATCTTGGAAATAAATTTTACCGTCCGTAATATTATTTAGCCCCATTACCGCTTTACCTGTTGTTGTTTTACCAGAACCTGATTCACCAACTAATCCATAAGTCTCACCAGGTTGGATTTCAAAGCTTACGTCATCAACGGCTTTGATTGAATCAACAACTCTATTTAGAATTCCACCACGGATCGGAAAATGCACTTTAAGGTTATCAACTTTGAGCAGTGTCATGGTTCTGTTCCTCCTTGCTCTCTTCTGGGAAGTAAAAATGCTTATAACATGTGCAGCGAACAAAGTGACCTGGACTAATTTCATGTAGTTCAGGATGTTCTTCATGGGCACTCGCATCAATCCATGGAATTCGTGCACTGAATCTACAACCTTGACGTGGTAAATGTTTAAGTGATGGAACAATACCGTGAATGACATGCAGTTTATCTTGTGCACTGTCAACAAGTGGAATTGAACTCAATAACGATCTGGTATAAGGGTGCTTAGGGTCTTCGAACAACGTCTTAACATCTGCAACTTCCACAATCTCACCTGCATACATAACAGCTACACGGTCAGCCATTTCTGCAACCACCCCTAAGTCATGGGTAATTAGAATGACGCCGGAGCCAAGATCATCTTTCAATTCACGCATTAAGTCTAATATTTGCGCTTGAATAGTAACGTCTAATGCTGTTGTTGGCTCATCAGCTATTAATAACTCAGGCTGATTCGCAATGGCAATTGCGATAATTACACGTTGTCTCATACCCCCGGATAATTCGTGAGGGAACTGATTATAAACGTGCTTGGGCCTAGGGATTTCGACCCTTTCTAAAAGCTCTATAATATAGTTTTTACGTTTCGATTTCGGCATATTTTTGTTGTGAAGCGTCAAAACCTCATCAATCTGTCTTCCAACTTCCATCAGAGGATTTAATGCCGTTAATGGATCCTGGAAAATCATCGAAAGCTCTTTACCGCGAAATTTATTCATCTCTTTAAACGGTAAATTCGCAATATTCCGACCTTTAAAGTTAATGTCTCCTTCAATTTTCGCCCGGTTATGTAGTCCCATAACAGAAAATGCTAGAGCACTTTTTCCTGAGCCAGACTCCCCAACTATGGCTAGGACTTCGTTCTTATTGACGTTAAGTGATACATCATCAACCGCTGCGTAATACTCTTCCCCAATTCTGAAGGATGTCTTCAGATTTTTGATCTCTAGTAATGGATTACTCAACTCAATCACCCTATAGTTATATTTTCTCGATGACAAATCTTAAGGGTCTAAATTTCTCTAATTTTTAGAAAATTAAATTTTGATATAGTCTGTCCATATTAAAAAACCCATAAGTCTATTCGAGAATCCCCATTTTATCTTTATCAATAAATTTTTCTTTTTTCAGATAAGTTTAACATCTATTATTTTATGAAAGACGTCATCAAATTGCAACATCTTTTTTAAATTTTTATAAAATTACTAAAATAAAAAAATGGAAATTTCAAAAGTTTTTGTAGAAAATTAGCCCTAAGACTCTAGTCTTAGGTATAAAAATAACCCTCTAGCAACTCGTCGAAGCTAGAGGGGCAACATTATGCAGGTTGATCCACTTTTGCAGGTTCCCCGAAGATTGAACGTTCAAGAACTTCTGCAACGTCTTGAGTTGTCACATCATCCTCAACTTCTTTAGCCTTCGTACCATCTGTAAGCATGGTTAAACAGTATGGACACGCACTCGAAATGGTGTTAGGCGTTACTTCTAAAGCCTGCTCTGTACGAGCAACATTTATGCGGTTACCTGTTGTCTCTTCAGACCACATCATACCGCCACCTGCACCACAGCACATTCCGTTTTCTTTATTACGTTCAATTTCAACATATTGAACGCCTGGAATGGATTCTAAAATTTTACGAGGCGGGTTATAGACATCATTATAACGCCCTAAGTAACAAGAATCGTGGAACGTAATCTTCTCGTTAATCGCTTGCTCTGGCTGCAATCGACCTTCTTCGATTAACTGTGCTAATAGCTCTGTATGGTGATAAACTTCACCTTCAAAACCGAAGTCAGGATATTCATTTTTAAAGATGTTATAAGCGTGAGGATCGATCGTTACAATCTTCTTCACTTCATTCTTTTCAAATTCTTTAATATTCTTCTCAGCTAACTCTTGGAATAAGAATTCGTTACCTAAACGACGAGCTGTATCTCCAGAGTTACGCTCTTTATTACCTAAAATAGCAAACTTAACGCCTGCTTTATTCATTAAACGAGCAAATGCCATAGCAATCTTTTGACTGCGGTTATCATAAGACCCCATTGAAGAGACCCAGAATAAGTATTCGAATTCTTCGCCCTCTTTTTTCATTTCCTTAACAGTTGGAATGCGAAGTGTTTCGTCTTGTTCTCTCCAGTTTTCGCGGTCTTTCTTAGAAAGTCCCCATGGGTTTCCTTGACGCTCAATGTTCATCATCGCACGCTGAGCTTCAGGATCCATTTTACCTTCTGTCATAACTAAGTAACGACGTAAGTCAATAATCGTATCTACGTGCTGGTTCATAACAGGACACTGATCTTCACAGTTACGACAAGTCGTACACGCCCATAACTCTTCTTCCGTTACTACGTCACCGATTAAGTCTTTTTCCATTACCTGCTCAGCAAGTGAGCCATTCGGATCTGCGGCTATTTGATTTCCTTGAGTCCCAGCAAAAGCATAAGATGGAACCCATGCAGATTTGCCCGTTACAGCTGCTCCCTTTTCAGTTAAATGGTCACGCAATTTCACAATAATATCCATTGGCGACAACATCTTACCTGAACCTGAAGCCGGACATACATCCGTACAACGACCACATTCAACACAAGCGTATAAGTCTAAGAGTTGTAGTTGATCTAAGTCTTCTACTTTTCCGACGCCAAACGTCGGCTCTTCATCAGACTCTTCCATTTCATCAATGTCAAAGTCGATTTTCTTAAGCTTTCCGTGCTTTTTATCTTTTGTTAAAAATACGTTAGCAGGCCCAGCTAAAAGGTGAGCGTGCTTAGATTGTGGCACGTAAACTAAGAAACTTAATAATGCGAATAAATGAATCCACCACATCACGTAGAATAAAGCGGCAGATGCAGTCGGTCCCATCCATCCAAAAGCAGTCGCAAACATGGATGCAACTGGCTCAGTCCATGTTAATCCATGACCATGCCAAACAATCGCGGCCCCGTTACCCATCAATACAGATAACATAAGCGTTGCGATAAAAATTAAAACAAGTCCTGCTTTAAAGCCTCGCTTTAAGCGAACAAGTTTTTCAATATAACGGCGGTAAAACGCCCAAACTACTGCTACTAAAATCGTCAACGTGACGATCTCTTGGAAGAACGTAAACCCTGGGTAGAAAATGCCAAGTGGCAAATGAGAATCAGGTGCTAACCCCTTCCAAATAAAATCAATAGCGCCAAATTGAACTAATAAGAAACCATAGAACATCATGACGTGAATCGCGCCAGACTTTTTATCCTTTAATAGTTTCTTTTGGCCAAATACGAACGTCAAAATATCTCTGACGCGCTGTTTCATGTCTTGGTCGAACTCTGCTTTTTTCCCCATCTTTATGTAAGCAATACGCGTGCGTACTACTTGTACAAAGAGGAAAATTCCGTAAGCGGTTACACCTAAAAAGGCTAACCAATTGATTAGAAGTAATGTGTCCATAAAAGTTTCCCCCCGCTAGTCTCGAAGTTGTCTAGTAACTATCTTATCATAAAAAATTGTAATTTCATGAAAATTCTTTTTCTTACCTCTTATTATACAATGAATGAGCATTCAGTCAATGTTAAATTTAAGTAATTTAATCGTATAATAACGTTTTGGAAATCGCATAATACTTGAGAAGGGGGAGCTTACAGTGTGGGTATTAATTGTTATTATTATTGTTATTATATTTTTTTTAATCAAACAAAAACTTGAGACAGATCCCATTGACCATACATATCCCCACCGTCTTGCGAACATCGATTTTTACAATCATGGCGAGGAGTTGTATGACCAGTATTTTAAAGATATTCAATCCGCAACACAGTTTGTTTGCGTGTCTTTTTTTATTGTCAAAAGTGATCATTTTAGCGAAACGTTTTTTAAATTATTATCAGATGCAAGTTCAAGAGGTGTTGAGGTTTATTTATTAGTTGATCGTTTAGGGTCTTTTGCCATTAGACGAAAAGATCGTGAAGACTTAAAAAAAGCTGGCGTTCAAATAGAGTATAGTAACCGGTTTAACATTTTGTCGCCGCTTCGTTCGTTTAACAGGCGTAATCACCGGAAAATCTCAATTATCGACGGGCGTATTGCCTATATAGGCGGTTATAACATTGGTGATGAATATATTAATCAGAACTCTAAGTTTTCTTTTTGGCGAGACTATCACCTTCGTCTTCAGGGTGATGTGGTAAAGGATGTATTAGATTTATTTAAACAGGACTGGGAACAAAATACTTACGAGGCTCTAGAAATTAATTCAAACGTCGATATTACAGGGCATTATAGGTGTCAGCTCATTCCAACATCAAACGGCAAACTGCAGGAGACGTTTTTAAATTTAGTCCGTCAAGCAGAAAGTCGTATCGCAATAGGCTCGCCCTATTTTATCCCTAATAAAAAGTTACTTGATTTATTAGAGAAAAAATTAGCTCAAGGCATTAAGGTTCAAATTATTTATCCTCATGATTCAGACCACATCCTCGTTAAGGAGGCATCTGCACCTTTTTTATCTCGACTTCACAGAGCAGGTGCTGAAGTGAGGCTATTTCAAGAAGGCTTTTATCATGCTAAGGCCATTTTTATTGATGATAAAGTTTGTGATATTGGTACGGCTAACTTTGACAGGAGAAGTCTTTATTTTAACCATGAAGTGAACCTGCTAATGTATGATCAGGAATTAGTCAGAAAGCTATATACCTATTACGAACAAGACTTCAACTATGCGACACCAATTTATGAGGAATGGTATGAGTACCCCAATTCCAAAACTCACATTGTAAAAAAAATATTAGCAAAATGGTTTCATCCGTTATTATAAAATGACACCAACCTGGAGTTTATTCCAAGTTGGTGTCTTCATTAATGCGCCTTCATTTCTTCAATAAATGACCACGCATCTTGTAGGTCTTCGTCTGTATAATTTTGCTTACTTTTAACTGTTAAAACCTTCTCTTCTACCTCGTGTTTTGGAAACGTATCAAAATATAGCATCGTTGAAACAAGTTCAAGAAATTTCGAGCTTTTAACATTCATCTTTTCGATTAACTCAGTCATATTAGGCGCTTGAACTTTTGAGTCATCTAAAAAGCCTGTCCCTTGCTCAGTTAACGTATAACGATATTGATAATAACCTTTTTCTTTCTCTTTCTCTTCATCTAAAAACCCTAAATTGCAGAGTTCTTCCACCCGAGTTGAAAGTTCCTCTGAATAAGGCCCGTAAAAATGGAATGAATAACGTTCCGAGAAATCAAAGCCTGATTTCTTAAGTATATAAACCATTTTCTGTAGACGTTTTCGCCCAACAACTTCCTCCGCCTGTTCAAAAAATGTCATTAGTTTAGCATGATCTTCTAACATACACTTCTCAGCCCCTATCCCTTTAAAATTTCATTAATCCGACGTTTGATGTCACTGTCTTCGGGTAGTTGGTCAATCAAATCTTTCGCATAATATAATTTATGGTCTGTTCTCTTTTTACCTGAAATAGCTTCAACAATATCTGACTGTCTAGAGAGCTCTTTCAACTCCCCATTCGGCATTTGTAGTAAAATTGGCAGTCGCTCTTCATCTTCCCCTTGTCTATAAAAGTCATAAGGTAGGTCGGATGATGAGTCAACTTCTAAATAATAAGACGGGTCTACTCCTGCTTCGATAAAACATTCTTTGAGATCCATTAAATCTCGGTACTGATTACCAGGATTAAATTCTACATATTTAAATAAATCACGGTCAACAAAACGACGACACAAATCTGCTAAAATGTGATCGTCCTCATCTTGCCAAATTTGAAAATAGTAATAAACTACATTCTCATCTAGCTTTAAATAATCTTTTAGCGAAACATCTTTTTCAAAAAAACTAACAAAATGGGTCGGCGCTAATTTAAACAAATAATCTGAGTGAAAAAGTTCCTTAGCGCGGTGTAAAATTTTGGTTAGAATCACTTCTGCACTGCGTGTAACTGGATGAAAATAAACTTGCCAGTACATTTGGTACCTACTCATGATGTAATCTTCAACCGCATGCATCCCGCTTTCTTTAATCACAGCTTGATCTTCCATTGGTCGCATGACACGTAAAATTCTTTCCATATCAAAGTGGCCATAGCTTACACCTGTAAAATAAGCATCTCGCTGCAAATAATCCATTCGGTCCGCATCAATCTGGCTTGAAATTAAGCTTACGACTAATTTGTTACGGTATGTTTTGTTAATGACATCAGCTACATCTTGTGGGAAATTCGGGTCTACTTTAGTTAGCACTTGATTAACGCCTGTATCCCCAAGCACAATTTCACGAGTGAAATCTTCGTGGTCTAAGTCAAATACCTTTTCGAATGAATGAGAAAATGGCCCGTGACCTAAATCATGAAGCAGTGCGGCACATAAGCAGAGTAGCCTCTCTTCTTCACTCCAATTTGGTTTACCCTTGAAATTCTCAACGATTCGGCGGACAATCTCGTACACTCCTAATGAATGGCTGAATCGACTATGCTCCGCCCCGTGGAATGTTAAGTATGTAGTTCCTAGCTGTTTAATCCGTCTAAGACGCTGGAATTCCGGAGTTCCAATCAAATCCCAAATCACACGGTCACGAACGTGTATGTAGCGATGGACTGGGTCTTTAAATACTTTCTCTTCGCTTAATTGTTCATGGCGATACGACATTTTTTCCGACCTTTCTACAATGTATATCATCCATTATAACGATTTTTAAATTGAAATACATCCTTATGGCGAGAAAAATTTTATAACTTATGATTAAATGCGGAGAGTTCCCGCTGGTTGCAGGTAAGTCACTTGGCGATGCGGACAATTCACCCTGCGATGCGAACACTTCTCCCCGAGATACGAACAATTCACCACGCCACGTGAACACTTTTTCCCGGGATGCGAACAATTCACCACCTCACGCGAACACTTCTCCACGCCACTCAAACATTTCTCCTCGGGATGCGGACAATTCTCTCGTGAACACAATCTTTTTTTCACAAACGAACCCCCCTGTTCAGCGTAATAAACAGGGGGGTTAGGTTTAGCCGCGTGCTTTAGCTTGTTTATAGTTCATGATACCGTCAAATAATAAGGCGAAGAACGCAACCCAGTGAAGGATCATGCCGACGACTGGGATGAATGCAACAATCGAAACGACCATTCCGGTAATCGCACCCCATTTGGCGTAACCGTACTTAATAGACAGTAATAATATTGCTAGGTAAAATAAGAACATAAGCAGTAATGGTCCCCATGCGTTAGCGAAAATAAATGCGCCGCCAACAAATGGAATACCTAGGAAAAATTCAATACCTGATGCAATTAATTTTAAGATAGCTGTTAACAATGAATCCACATCCTTATCTGTTATAATATTTATTTGGTACATACAAAAAGATTGAAGGAACGATTTTATGAAGAAACATCCCTTATTAGATATTAATTATATTAGAAAAGTTGATCGAAGTAATGCACAAGATTCGAAAATAATAGAATCCTTCGCTGTTGATGATGCTTTATGTCTAGCCGCAAGTGAGCATCGTGAAACAAGTATTCATTATTGGGTTCATAAGCCAACTGTCGTCTTAGGTATTCCCGATAGCCGCCTTCCTTATTTAGAAGATGGAATCAACTTTTTACAAAAGCAAGGCTATGACGTCCTCATTCGAAACTCAGGTGGTCTTGCGGTTGTCCTAGATGAGGGCGTATTAAATATTTCCCTCATTTTCCCTGACGCTAAACATTTTGATATTCATGATGGCTATGAAGCTATGGTTGAATTTATTAGGTGGGTTTTTGAAGATGAAGGGCTGCCTATAGAAGCTTACGAAATTGAAGAATCTTATTGCCCTGGAACTTACGATTTAAGTATTCATGGTAAAAAATTTGCCGGAATCTCACAGCGAAGAGTTAAATCTGGGTCAGCTGTTCAAATCTATTTAGATGTTGAAGGACATGGAGAAGAACGTGCTGAATTACTCAAAACGTTTTATAAATTAGCTAAAAACGGTACTCAGACTAAATTTAATTATCCCAATATTAACCCTAATGTCATGGCATCACTTGAACAACTTTTTCATAAAAAGCTGTCTGTTAAACATGTTATGGACCGTGTTGAACAAAAATTAACTGAACAGAGCGTCACGATTGATGAACGTCCTATGTTTAGTGAAGAACGTGAATGGTTCGAAAACCGATTAGAATTGATGAAGCAGCGTAACGAACGATTGTTTCACAAATAGTTGTTAACAAAACGTTCAAAGGCTTTTCCTTTAACCTCGTTTAATTCTTTATGATATAGTTAAATTGGAAAATGAATTGAAGGAGTGAAACCAATGCCAGAAGCAGTTGAAACATTTGATGGTTGGTATTGTTTACATGATTTTCGTAAAGTCGACTGGAACGCGTGGAAATTAGCTTCTCAAGAAGAGCGTGACCAGGCGTTAAATGAATTTAATGAACTCATGCAAGGCTGGGAAGAGATAGAGTCAAACCGAGAAGGCAGTGTTGGTTTTTACCAAATGATTGGCCAAAAAGCTGACTTACTCATCATGAACCTTCGCCCTACAATGGACGAGCTGACCGATCTTGAGACAGCGTTTAATAAAACTAAACTCGCTGAATTTTTAATTCCAGCATATTCGTTCGTATCAGTTGTTGAGCTATCCGCTTATATGGCAAAAGGTAAAGACCCTGATACAGACCCTGAATTTCAGGCTCGCCTTAAGCCTGTACTTCCAAAATGGGAACACATTTGCTTCTACCCAATGGACCGTAAGAAAGATGCCGTTAACAACTGGTTTATGGAAGAGAAAGATGAGCGTGGCCGTTTAATGTATGAACACGGTATGACTGGCCGTAAATATGCAGGTAAAGTTCGCCAAATCATTACAGGTAGTATCGGTTTCGACGACTGGGAATGGGGCGTCACTTTATATGCTCACGAAATGATCCAGTTTAAAAAACTAATTTACGAAATGCGCTTTGACGAAGTGAGCGCACGCTTTGCGGACTTCGGTGAATTCTTCATCGGGCATCGCAAGACAAAAGAAGACTTAAATCAGATTATGGCACTATAACTGAGTCACATTTGTGGCTCAGTTTTTTTGTTGGTTAGTTTTATTCCAGTGCTACTATTTACATTTCCTCCTCTTCTATTTCGGTTCAAGTGCATTCTATTGATATTCACGCTCGCCCTAACTTCCCAATTGACACTACCCCTCATTCTAACGACTTTCCTCTAATGAATTACAACTCTTTGCTATTAAAAACTTTTTACCTTTTCAAAAAGTACAAGCACCTATATCAACATTTACCCATTTCAACATATAAATGAACTAGTGGTGGGTATGAAAGAGGTGGTATGAATTGGCAGTCATTGCCTACAACGAAGCACAACTAAGAGAACTAGCAAGACTTATGCGCGCCGAAGCTGAGGAAGACGGTAAGTTAGGCATGCTTTTAGTCGGAAATGTTGGGGTTAATAGAGTTTTAGCCGAATGCTTAGACTTCACTGGAATTGATACGCTATCGGACATGATTTATCAATCACCTGGTGGGTTTGAAGCAGTCACTCAGAATTATTTCTACCAGAGAGCTCGCCCAAAAGATATCCGTTTGGCTCAGCGAACTGTCGACGGTGAACAGTTTGACCCTGGTGATGATTCACTGTGGTTTTATCGCCCAGTTGGTGATTGTAGAGCTAGGTGGTATGGGCAATGGAATGTTGGTAGATTTAAATCGCATTGTTTTTATGCGCCTACACAAGCAGAATGTCCAGAAGTCTATTAGTTATTTAAATAAATTTTAGGAGGTTGATGATCAATTGGATCAATCAAAAGGCAAAGGCGGAAAGTTACCGGATAAAAAATCTTTTAACGACCCGAAAAATCTCATGGGCGGGCAAGGTAAATGGCCAGGCAAAAACCCAAAATGGTCTGGCGGAAGCGGAAAAAAGTTAAGTCTTCCAGGTAAAGGACAAATGGGTAACAAATTACAAGGAATGGGTGGCGGACCTTCTAAGGGTCAAAACCCAAATAAATTTGGCATGGGTCAATCCCAAGGACAAATGCCAGGTATGGTTCAAGGTATGCAACAAGGGCAAACGATGCAAGGAATGCCTGGAATGGGTGGTCAACAAATGATGCCAGGTATGGGCCAAATGATGCAAAACGGTGGTATGCAAGGCGGACCGATGATGCAAAATGGCGGCCAAGGTCCAGTTCAAGTTCCAATTGGTGGTGGCCCTATTGGCAGAGAACGTTCATACATTGAAAATATCTTAAGGCTTAATAGAGGTAAAGAAGCTAGAGTATATATGACGTTTGAAGGTCAAGATACTCAAGATGTATTCACAGGTACAATCGAAGAGGCTGGAAGGGATCATATTGTTTTAGCAGATTCTGACTCAGGTAAGTGGTATTTACTACTAATGATCTATTTAGATTATGTTGAATTTAATGAGGAAATTGAATACCAGTATCCGTTTGGATAAAAAAGTAACCCCATTGAGAGCTTAACATTTCAATGGGGTTGCTTTTTAACGGGCTAAGACCAATCTATTTATTCTATCTTGCAACGAAAAATCATAATAGAAAGGGTAAAACCCGTCTGAGGATGGGTTTTGACAACTTGATTACAGTTAATTCTGCTCTCGCTAGTTTGGTTTACGGCCTGTTTTTCTGGTTATACGGCCCGTTTTCGAATTTTAACGGCCTCTTTTTGAAAATTATCGGCCCCTTTTTTAATTTTTACGGCCTCTTTTTAAAAAATTACGGCCCGTTTTTTAATTTTTACGGCCTCTTTTTAAAAAATTAAGGCCCGTTTTCTGAATTTATCGGCCTGTTTCCATCTCACAAATTCATCAAAATCTTCATCGTAGTTAAAATTAAGTTTATAGATTGCTGTTCTTTTATCTCCTACCCTATTAAAGCCAGATCTTCTAAGTTGCTTTTTGGCCGTACTCTCAGACCCCACCCCAGTCCACCACCTAAACTGTCGATTGGTAATTTGATCTCCAAAAAGCAAGAAAAATTCCTTCAATGCACCAACATAGGCATCAGCTGAGCGCATTCCACAGGCCGAACATTCAAACCTTAATCGCTCCCATTTCATTGGGAGGGTTCGGCAGCTTGGGCAGCGCACGCCTCGCCTGATTTCTCCTGGCCCGATGCCTAATCTTTGAAAGACGTTTGGTTTCCAGGGTTTGTGCTGACTCGCGACGTAGCTTGCTAGCCGCCGGGTTTCAGCGAGCGTTAGGTGTTCGTGTGTATAATGTTGATTGATCTCTCTTAGCTTGGAAGCAAGTTTACTTAGGGGAATGACTTTTTCTTGGTATAGAGAATTCGGTGTGGCATCTAAAATGACTCGGGGATTCGTCATGACGACAAGGGTTTCAATCGGGAGGACAGGCATCCCTTGTGTTTCTAGCCATAATTCTAGTTGCAGCTTTTGTTCCTCAACTTGCAAAACTGGATCGTCATAAACGTTCGTCACCATTTGACCGTTGACATCCTTTTGTTGAATAATCTGGTTGAATCCGTCTCTTAATGAAATGTGGCCCGTATAGTCTTTTGCCTCGATGATTAAATCATATCTTGGTGTCCAAAGGTTGGTGTCCATCTGGAAATTTAAATGGTTGACTTCAAGCCTGGTGTGGTGAGTCACGAAATGAGGAAATTGGATTTTCCTAAATGGATAGTCGAGGGCGCGCTCTCCGAAGTATCCGGAGCGTTCTTGATACAAAGTTTTTTCGTACTTATTAAAACTTGAATGTTGGGGCGGCACCCTTCCTTCAAGTACCTCTAGTTGTAGGTGGAATGGTGAGTGGGAATGGTTTTTCAAGATCAAACGCATCAGTCCTTTCATAATTTATATTTTAAAATTATTTCCATAAAATCAATATAAAAAAAGCATCGACCTCCCCGCCGCAACAAGTTCGGTCAATGCTTCCATCTTATTTACATCTTCTCTGGTGCTTCTACACCAATTAGTTTTAATGCGTCTTGAATAACGACACGTACAGCTTTCATAAGAGCAATACGAGCTTGCGTTAATTCTTGCGCATCTAAATCAATTACTTTCTCAGCGTTATAAAAGCTGTGAAGATCTGACGCTAAGTCGAACACATACTGCGGAATGCGGTGTGGCATTCGTTTTTCGGCAGCATCAGCAATCACCTGAGGATAATCGCCAAGTCGTTTTAATAGCGCGGTCTCTTTCTCCGCCGTGAGAAGTGACGTGTCTGCATTTGCCTCAACATTAACACCTTTTTCTTTAGCTTGACGAAGCATGCTGCAGATACGCGCATGCGCATACTGAACATAATATACTGGGTTTTCGTTTGACTGAGATTTCGCAAGGTCCATGTCGAAATCTAAATGAGCATCATTTGAACGCATGATAAAGAAGTAACGTGTCGCATCGAGGCCAACTTCTTCAATTAGCTCCTTCATCGTTACTGCCTTACCTGTACGCTTACTCATTTTGACTTTTTCACCATTTTCAAACAGGTTCACCATTTGGGTAATTTTAATGTCTAAAACCTCTTTTGGATAACCTAATGCTTGAATCGCGGCGTGCATTCTTGCGACATATCCATGGTGGTCGGCGCCCCAAATGTTAATGAGCTCATCAAAACCACGCTCGATTTTATTTAAGTGGTACGCAATATCTGGCGTTAAATACGTGTAAGAACCGTCTTGCTTAACAAGTACGCGGTCTTTGTCATCGCCAAACTCCGTTGATTTAAGCCAAGTTGCACCGTCTGCTTCATAGACATAGCCTTTACCTCGAAGCTTTTGAACAGCACCTGCTACTAAATCTTGATCATACAATGATGTTTCAGAAAACCATGAATCAAATGGTACGCGATATTCTTTTAAATCTTCTTCAATTCGATTTAATAAGTGTTTAAGGCCATACTGACGGAACTCAGCTAAACGTTCTTTTTCATCTAATTTCGTAAATTCATCACCGTGGTCATCAACTAAAGACTGCGCTAGTGCAACAATATCTTTTCCGTGATAGCCATCTTCAGGCATGTCCATCTCCTGGCCAAGTGCTTGGTAATAACGCGCGTTAATAGAACGTGCTAAATTATCAATTTGATTACCCGCATCATTAATATAATATTCGCGTTCGATGTCAAAGCCTGCTTTTTCCATCACATTAGCTAATGCATCACCAAAAGCAGCACCTCTAGCATGTCCTAAGTGAAGCGTTCCGGTTGGATTGGCGGAAACAAACTCAATTTGAACTCGCTTGCTTTCACCTGCGTTCGTCTTTCCGTATTCGCTACCTTGTTCTAGCACGGTATCCACGACCTCAGTTAGTGATGATTGATCAATAAAAAAGTTAATAAAACCTGGTCCAGCAATGTCAACCTGTTTGACAGATGCTTTTTCACTATCTAAATGTTGAACGATCTCTTCGGCGATTTGACGTGGTGCTTTTTTTGCAATACGTGCAAGTTGCATCGCCATGTTCGTAGCATAGTCCCCGTGCGCCGAATCCTTTGGTGTTTCCAAAACGACATCGGGCATTTCATCCTTTGAAGCTAAGCCCGCTTCTAATACGGCAGATTCAATTCCTTGTTTTAATGTCTCTTCGATTTGACCTACGATATTCATCTAGGCAACCTCCTCTTGAAAGTGTAACTCAAATGTATGACGCCTCGGTTCTTGTTCATTCAGTACAACATCATAGTTTAAATAGATTCGGCCAGAACGATTCCCAATCCCTTTGACAAACTGCATATGATGTGTGGTTGTTTCCATTCGAAACTTCCCAAACGGATGGTGATAAACACACTCTGTACTTGACCCTATTCTAAACACTTGATGCATTTGCAAGGATCCTTCTCGTTTAATTGACACGCGATCGTCCTGAACGACAATCGTTGTTGCGACATTCCCTAAGTCTTCCATTTCTTCTTCGTATTGAATCATGTGAATATGCCCTTTACGTGCATAAGTTCCATGTTCCGTTCTCGTAATGTTTTCATTACCATGTTCCTCATCGACAATTTCAGTATCTATTTTTATATGAATTGGAATTTTTTCACTAGACAAAAGAATCTTCCTTTCTCCCTAATCCAACAAACTCACGATTTAATACCTCATCTATTGTGCCACAAATTTTACTTGAAAGAAATTATACCAATTATTATATCTAACAAAACACTATATTAGAAGAGTTCTACGTTTAAATTCATGCCAATTTTTACATACTAGTAAAAGCAACTAGCCTTACGACAGGAGACGTGCTTATGATTAGAAAAATACTTACATGGAGCATATTCGCATTAATCTTTGCTGTTTCAACTGGAGCAGTGATTCTTGTGTATTCTATTTTTCAAGGTCCACCTGAAATTAAACTAGATGAAAATACGGTTTTATATGATCAAGATGGCCAAGTTCTCTCCGTTGAACACGGCGTCCAAAACCGGTTTTGGGTGGAGCTCGATGATGTGTCTCCTTACGTGATTGACGCTTTTATAGCCGCAGAGGATGAGCATTTTTATAAACACATCGGCTTTGATTTCAAGCGAATTTTTAGCGCGATCTATCATAACGTTTTAGCGATGGAAAAGCGGCAAGGCGCAAGTACCATCACGCAGCAATACGCTAGAAACGTCTTTTTAACAAACCAAAAGACATGGGAACGTAAAATTAACGAAGCCTTAATTGCTTTAAGGCTTGAAATTTTTCAAGATAAAGATGACATACTAGAAGGTTATTTAAATACTATTTATTTTGGTCATGGACAGTACGGGATTCAGGCAGCTAGTCAATATTATTTTGACAAAGAGGCAAGTGACCTTACGTTAGAAGAGTCAGCGTTACTTGCCGCAATTCCAAAAGGGCCTTCTGTCTATTCGCCACTTACATCCTTAGAAAATGCAACCGAACGTCAGCATTGGATCTTGGAACGCATGCATGAAACAGGGAAAATTACTGAAACAACGATGACGAGAGCGAAACAAGAAGAATTAAATTTTGTTGCAGCAGCATCCGAACAAGAACCTGAAGTTGGTAAGTACTTTCAGGATTATGCAATGGATCAAGCATCTAACATATTAGGAATTGACCGCCAAGCCATCGACACTCAAGGTTATCAAATATATACGACGATTAATCAAGATGCTCAAAAGAAACTAGAGGATACGATTAAACAAGAATTGCCTGAAGACTCCGAAGAACTACAAATCGGAGCCGTTACTATTGATCCTCGTTCAAGTAAAATAGTAGCCATGCAAGGCGGAAGGGATTTCGACCAGACGCCATATAATCGCGTCACTCAAGCAGAACGTATGACAGGTTCGACATTTAAAGCCTTTTTATATTACGCAGCGCTCGTTTATGGGTTTACACCTTCAACACTTGTTGAGAGCCGTGAGACAACATTTACATTAGAAAACGATGAAACATATACGCCAGGTAATGCAGGTGATTTCGCAAACAGACCCGTCACGCTCGCGCAGGCGCTTGCCGTGTCTGATAATATATATGCGATTAAAACAGCCATGGAGATAGGACCTGAGAACATCGTTGAAGCCGCACGTGCATTTGGAATTGAAGCAGACTTAAAAGCCGTCCCGTCTATCGCAATTGGTACAGGATACCTCTCACCACTCGAGATGACAAAAGCGTACAGTGTTTTGGCAAATCAAGGCTGGTCGGTAAAACCCTATGTCATTGAAAAAATCGTTGACCGAGACGGTAATATCGTTTACCAGCACCAAGCCGAGACACCAAAGCGATTGTTAGAGGAGAATCATGCATTCGTTCTTACGCACATGCTGACAGGAATGTTTAATGACAAATTTACAGACTACATGAGAGCAACGGGTGCCAATGTTGCTCCTATTATTCAAGGCCATCAATATGCCGGGAAATCAGGAAGTACCGATTTTGATAGTTGGATGATTGGTTTTACGCCTGAGTACACCACAGCAGTTTGGACAGGATACGATGATCACCGTGAAATGACTAAAGTTCAAGACTTTAGAGTGTCTAAACAGGTGTGGGCTAAATATATGAGCCAGCTTCATGCTGGTTTACCAACACAAACCTTCAATGTTCCAACAGGTGTTGTAGGGCTGAAGGTCGATCCGATCTCTGGTAAATTAGAAGGTCCAGCATGTGAAGACAGATCTGTTATGATGTACTACATTAAAGGGACTCAACCAAAAGAAGTATGTAGTGAGTAAAAAATAAAAGGGGCTAGCCATTAGTGGCCAGCCCCTTTTATTTGTCCTAATAAACATGTGCTATAAAACCCATGTTTATCTATATTTTACAAAGGATTTATAAAACTTACAATGTAAAAGATTAATGTTCACAATTCATTCAAAATTAAACGAACGCTTGTTTTAATTCATCCGCTGCATTTTTCCAATAATCTTCGTTAAATTCTTTTAAGAAATCGCCTAATAATGTTTTCGAATGATCATCCATTTGATCAACGACAATACGACCTTTTAGTGATTTATCCATTCGATTGACATGCTCGGCTAAAATTTTATACCCACGGCGCGCTTCACGGTCGACTTCTAAATAGCTTGCTGCCACACCATGATAATAAGGTCCTTCCTCACCGCGTTCAACTGTGACCCATACAATCCAATAAGGCTTACCATTTGGAACCTCTTCTTTTTCCGTTACGAACTTAATCCGTTTCTCAACTTCACTTCTTGCGTGCATCGCTCCCATATCTACCCAAACCTTATCTTCGTTCGGGTCGACAACCAGTGGTGACATATTCTCTAAACTAATAGCCCCACCGCCACTATATCCAGGGTGACCATCAATCGGGTCATCTTTCATAATCGTAAACTGATTACTTTTCTTTTCATTTTTATCATCAAACGAATTCATGAGAGAAACCTCCTCCAAACTCAATCTAAATCTATTTTGCCATAAAGCGAGCTGTTTATAAAGCCATGACGTTTTCTATAATTTTTTGAATAAAACTCCTATTCAGTCTTTTTATTCAAGTGTTAAAAGTTGTCATTTTATGTCGATATAATAATTTATCGCAACAAGAAAGAAAGTTAGGAGTGAAGATATGAAACAATTTTTAGTCATTGTACTTATTGGTATAGCCATCGTTATGTCAGGGTGCAGTGAAGACAATAGTCAGAAGACTGATAAGGAGATTAGTGCTGGGCTCGTCGTCACAGAAAGTGGTCTAGGAGATGACTCGTTTAGTGACTCTGCCTTTCAAGGATTAGAGCAAGCAAGAGATGAGTTGGGGGTCACGTTTGATTACCGCGAACCTTTTGAAGGTGATTTTGTTGCTCAGATGGAAGAGCTCATAACCCAGGATCATGACGTTATTATGGGGCTCAGTTATAACGCACAGGCTGCAATGGAACAATTAGCCGAAGAGTATCCAGAACAGCAATTTGTTTTAATTGATGCCGTATCTGATAAAGATAACGTGACCTCAATTACCTTCAAAGAGGATGAAGGAAGTTATTTAATTGGACTCATCGCTGGTATGAGAACTAAATCCAATGTCGTTGGATTTATTGGCGGGGAACGAATTGAGGTTGTGAAGAAGTTTGAGCGCGGGTTTAAAGAAGGCGTTCAAGCTGTCAATAAAGATGCTGAAGTGCTGGTAGAATATGCAGAAACATTCGACGATGATGCACTTGGGGCTAAATTGACAAGAGAAATGGTCAATAAAGATGCTGATTATGTCTTTCACGCAGCAGGTTTTACTGGCGTTGGAACTTTAAAAGAAGCCGAAAAACAAGGAATCTATGCCTTTGGGGTTGATAGTGATCAGTACTTTGTAGCAGAAGATGCAGTCGTTACATCGATGATGAAAAATGTAAATATTGCGTTATACGATATTATGAAAAGACTAGTTAATGACGAACAATTAACTGGAGAACATATTGAATTAGGTATTGAAGAAAACGGCGTTGGACTAGCGCCAATTCGCTTGATTGAACTGACTCAGTCACAGCAACAACGAATTGATCAGGAGGTGAACCAATGAGTATTAGCAAACGATTATATACGATGACTTTGATCCCTCTTTTACTAAGTCTTGTATTAATTTCTTATATTGTATTCCAGATGCTAAGTTTTGAAAGTTCTTCAAATGAAGATGTTGAGTATTTGCTAGAAGTAAAGGAACTTAACAGTCAATTAATTTCGGTTGAACAAACGCTTGATACATATAGTTACAACCCTTCTGAAGCGTCAAGACAAAAGGCTTTATCTCAAGTTGAAACAACCAAAGAATCTATCTCAAACATAAAGCCGATGATTCAAACAGATGAACAGAAATCATGGTTTAATCAAGCATTAAACAAATTTAACGACTGGGAACAGGTTACCGTTAATGCACTTGAATCCGAGGACTTAAATGAAGTTCAAAGACAGTCGTCTAGAACGGCCGGCATTTTAAATGATATTTATATGCTTCAGCGTGAAGCTCAAGCTTGGTACGATGCAAAAATTAGTGCTCAACAAAACGCGATTCAAAATCTTATTATTTTTGCTGTAATTGCAGCTGTTATTTTAATTGGTTTATCAGTTTTAGCTACTTACAGGTTAACATCACGCATTGCCAAACCAATTAGAAACTTATCAAATCAAGCAACTCAAGTTGCAGAAGGTGATCTCACTATAGAGATTGATGCACCTGATGAGGCAAAAGATGAAGTGGATCAGTTAAAACAAGCCTTTAAAGCGATGATTTATAACTTAACATCTACACTTCAATCCGTTCAAAAAATCGGTAATAATGTAAATGACTTTAGTAACAAGCTAAATCATGAGATGGAAGGATTGTCTGAATCTACTGGGCAAGTTTCGAGTTCAACAGATGAACTTGCCGAGGGAAGCCAGTCTATTTCAAATGATATCCAAGATGTTGCCGGATTAATTGAAAGAATGAACCATCAGTTTGAGCGAAATACGACTGAGAGCCAGCACGCATCTGATCAGTCAACGCAAGCTCTTTCGTCAGTTAAAAATGGACAAACTGCCATTCAAGATCAGCGCACTGTTATGGATCAACACAATCACTCTATTCAAAATGTTGAACAATCCGTTAGTAATTTTATTCAGTACACAGAAGAAATTGAAAGTACAATTAAAATTGTGAATGACATCTCAGAACAAACCAATTTACTAGCCTTAAATGCAGCCATTGAAGCCGCACGGGCTGGTGAGCACGGGAAAGGGTTCGCAGTTGTTGCAGATGAAGTTAGAAAACTAGCCGAACAATCGACTAGTGCAACAAGCGAAATATCCTCCATGGTCGATCAAATTAAGTCGGGCGTATCGATTATTGAGCAAGAAATGAACGAAACAGTACAATTAACACAAAAACAACATGAGTCTCTCAATGATTCAGAGGAGTCCTTTAAAGATATCAGGGAACATGTTGACTCTATCTATCAACGATTAACAGATCTAGCTCATGATATGAAAGAGTCCAAAGAACAAAGTTTGCAAGTAACCTCTTCTATTCAAAACATTAGTGCCATTACGGAACAAACTGCAGCTGGTACTGAGGAAATTTCAGCTTCTGCTGAAGAACAGCAACATGCCTTCGAGCAGTTAAAGCATGAAGCTAATCAGCTGAAGAGCATGATTAACGAGCTTAATCAGCAGTTAACTAAGTTTAAAATTGAATAGTATTTATATAAAGAAGGACCGAGCAGCTGCTCGGTCCTTTTATGCCTATTATAAATAACCTAATTTTGTTGCTTCATGGGTTAACTCTTCTCTAAACTTTGGATGAGCAATCTCAATTAAAGCTTTTGTTCGTTCGCGGATCGTTTTACCTCTAAGTCTTGCAATTCCATATTCCGTTACAATATAATCAACATCATTCTTATGCGTCGAAATTGGTGTATTTGGTTTTAACGTCGGAATTATTTTTGAGACTTCATCATTTTTAGCTGTCGAATGTAAACATATAATTGCTCTTCCGTTTTCATTTAGACGTGCTGCAGTCTGGAAATCAGACTGACCTCCGGTTGATGAAAAATAGAGGTCTCCTACTTTCTCAGAGTTAACTTGTCCCATAAAGTCAACCTCGACCCCAGCATTAACTGTTACTAAATCATTAATATCTTTTAGTAGACAAGCATTGTTCGTCTGACTGACCGGCATCATATAAATGTCTTCATTTTCGTGCATGAAATCATATAAGGCTTGTGAGCCAAAAGCAAACGTAGCTGTCATTTTACCCTTTTTAAACGGATTATTTTCATTGGTCACTGCACCACTTTTATAAAGCTCAATAATTTTCTCTGGGATCATTTCCGTATGAACACTCAAATTACGATAATCTTTTAAGTTATCAATGATGGCATTCGGGATTGAACCATAACCAATCTGAAGCGTATCACCGTTTTTAATAAGACTCGCCACGTGATCTCCAATTATTTGATCTTTCTCAGAAAGTTTGGATTCTGGCGCCTCAGGTAATGGTTGATGATGTTCGATTAATGCCGTCACTTCTGAAATGTGAATTTGATTATCACCAAAAGTCCTTGGCATATACTTATTCACTTCTAATAGGATGGTATCTGCCTCTTTAACCATAGAGATAATATGATCTGCGTTTGTTCCCATTGAAAAATAGCCATTTTCGTCCATCGGGGATACAGTAGCCAGCACGACTGGTTTTCTAGCCTCTTGCTTTAGCAGGTTCGGAACATCCGAAAAGTGGTTGGGAAGTAAATCAATTCTTCCTTCTTTAAACGCTTGACGCTCTGATGCGCCCATAAACATACTAATGACTTTTAATCGATCTGGATCAACATCGATGACTTCACGTGGGGTGAACATCATGTAATAGCGGTTATTATTTAGGCCATCATAGTTTTCAAGTTGTTTGATTAAAGCATCTGGTTCCCCGCAAAGAATAGGTGTCATTAAATCCGTCTCAGGCTGAATATATTGAACCGCTTCTTCTGCAGTTTTAAGTTTTTCATTATATAACGCTTGATGATTCATTGTGCTTCCTCCTCTATGTTGTCTGGACTAGTATTATTGAAACACTTTTTTGGTGACAAATCTAGTTATGTTTATTGTTAATTTCGCCCCCTAATTTTAATTGACGTCCCTATTGACATTCAGGTACTCCCAATTTAGGTTGGACATGTTTCTATTGACGTTAGGAGCTCGCCTAACGACATTCAGAGTTTTCACACCCTCACGGCGAGTTGGATCCAAAAAACCAATATAAAAAGAGGCTGAATCATCAGCCTCTTAACCTACTACTTTCATAATGCTTATTCCGAGTAATACCCATCCAACGAGAAATGCCACGCCACCAATTGGGGTGATCATAGCAAATGTTTTAATACCGCTTAATGAGTAAATGTAAAGACTACCTGAGAATAAAATGATTCCAAGTAAAAATGTCCACCCTGCTGATGCTAACATCGAATGGTCGAAGCGTAACATCATCATGCCTGCGATGAAAATGGCTAGTGTGTGGAACATTTGATATTGTACTGCTTTCTCCCAGGTACTCATCATTTTTTCACTTAGCTTACTTTCTAAACCATGAGCGCCGAATGCTCCAAGCGCTACTGCGAGAAATCCGTTTATGACTCCGATGAGTAATAGTGCTTTCATGTTCTATCCCCTTTTTGCTAGAAATCGAAAATCGATTCACCGTTCGCATCATCTTCATCCAACAAACTACGTTCTGGTTGTTTTGTATTCTTTTGAATCCCCATCATTTTCGCCTCAGCATCTGTCATGTCTGGCGCGTGTTTTGCCGTAATCACTTTAGATACTTCAGGTTTTTCCTCGATATCTTCATATGAATTAATCACGACATCAGCTAATGATTTCACTGCATGCATTTTTGCAATGACATGCTCATGAGGAGTCTCTTCATCAAGTTGATTGAGTTCTTTTTTTAATTGACGGATAATCGCATGATAAGATACGGTCATCTCTGTTTCCTCCTAGATTATACTCACCATTAGTATAACACGGTCCTCTTAATTACGCAGTGTATCCGAATACATTGGCAATGACCAGCGCAATCATAACAATTGGAACGAGATATTTCACAATACCGTACCAAATATTAAACATGACTGGATTTTCAATTTCACTATTTCGTTTCGCTTGTTCACGGTCTAAGTACCATCCTACAAAAATCGCCATTAACACGGCTCCAAATGGTAATACGAAGTTTGCCGTAAAGAAGTCAACCATACCTAAGATGTTTTGGTCGCCAATTGTTACGCCACTCCAAATTCCAAAACCTAATGAAGAAGCGATCCCTATCACGAAAATAATCGTCGTACACAGATAAGTAGCTGCTTTACGTGACATACCTACCGTACGTTTGAAGAATGATACTGGTAACTCTAATAACGAAATCGCTGACGATAATGCTGCTAACGATAATAAAACGAAAAATACAATCGCAACGATATTTCCTAATGGCATACTTGCAAAAATGCTTGGTAATGTAATAAATACTAACGGCGGACCAGAACTTACCTCTAAGCCAAAGCTAAATACAGCTGGGAAGATCATAATACCAGCAATCACGGCAAAAACGGTATCCATGACCCCAACCCCAATCGCCGCTCCAGGTAGTTTATCTTTTGATTTTAGATAACTCGCATACGTCAACATGCCTGATACACCTATACTAAGTGAGAAGAACGCTTGACCAAGCGCTGTTAAATATAGCTTAGGATTATTTAATTGTGACCAATCAGGTGTGAATAAGAACTGCAAGCCTTCTAATGCTCCATCTAGTGTTAGTACGTATCCTGCCATAAAAATCATTAAAATCGCTAGAATTGGCATGAGTAACGCATTAGCTTTTTCAATACCACCTTTGACGCCGCGCACAACGATAAATAATGTTAATCCTAAGAATAGTGCCTGCCAAAACAGCGGCATTAACGGATTCGTAATCCAATCATTAAACACTTGCCCAAATCCGCCGTCTGGTTCTGTCCAATATGAACCTGTTAAATATTTATATAAATAGAATAAAGACCATCCTGCAACCACACTATAGAAGCTTAATATTAAAATACCGCCAATGACTCCCATAAATCCAGTCCAGTGCCATTTCGTGTTTGGTGCTAGGTTCTTAAAGGAACCAACAGCGTCTTTCTGACCCGCTTTACCAATACTAAATTCATTTAATAATAAAGGTATACCTATTAAGAAAACGAAAGCTAGATAGACTATTAAAAATGTCGCTCCTCCTAGCTCACCTGTTATATATGGGAAACGCCAAATATTACCTAACCCCACAGCTGAACCCATTGCGGCTAGCATAAACCCTAGCCTGGTTTTCCATTGATCCTGATTTTGATTCAAGCTGACTCACCTGCCTACTTTTTTTATTTTTTTAACTATAGCACATGTTAACGCTATCAACAAAGTAAAATTTTAACGTATTAACGCACAACTCTAATAAAAAACATATTTGCATAATAAGAAACAAAAAACTCGCTAAAAAAGCGAGTTTGAAACTAAGTCACACCGCAACATGCAGCGCACCTATTTTATTTCTTTACATGTACTTCACCTTTGTGTTTTTTCCATACCCAATTCACGAAATCTTTCTCTTTTGGGCAAAGACCTCTTCCAAGTCTAGTTTCAAACTTGTCAACAAATCCATTATACTTCAGCATTACTTGCTCCTCCCCATATCTATCAAAAATAGATCCCCACTAACTATTCTATGTCGTGATGACATATGTATACCCTGCTGAAGAATACAACCAATTTTATTATAACCATAAAGTAATTTATTTGTGAAGGGTATTTTTTGAAAATTTTAAATTTTCATTGCGAAAAGGTTACTTTTTATCTATATTGTATTCCAAAAATCGTCGGCGCTGTTCATCAGCTACCATTAATACTTCAGCCGCACGCTTATATTTTTTCATATTATAAAGCGTATAACCGAGTAATTGATAGTAATACCTTAAGTCAAATGCCTGTCCAGTTACTTTAAAAAAAGGAAGAGCACTTTTATTTAGAAAATCTACCAGATCTTCTGATTTCTTTTCAATCACGAGTTTAAGCGATTTAAATTTAATCAAATAGTAGTTTAATTGATGTGCTTGTGCTAACGTTCGTCCTGTCTCTATTAACTCTAATGCTTCATCAAATCGATCAGTAATATAATAGGTATGAGCTAGCAAGTATCTCGAATGCATTAATTCCGTTTCATTGACATCCGTTTCTAAATTTTCTTTTAGCAACTGAATTGCCTCACCGTAGTTGTTCTGCATAGCGTTGATTAAACTTAAATGAAAGTTAATTTTAACTTTAGAATGTTTCTCAAACTTATGGTCTATAAGTGATTCAATTCGCTCTAGTTGCTCTTTAGCTTGCTGATATTCATTTACAAACGTATAATTGGAAGCTAATATAATCTCACATTCTATTATTCTAGAATAGTATAACTTCTCCTGAAATATTCGAAGAGCTCGTCTCGCATACTGATTGGAAGTTAGCACATTTTCTAAATGACTATTAGCAACCGCAATTAAAACGTATAATTCGGGGTCTTCTTGATCCGGTAGTAAACGCTCAGCCTTATGAAGATGGCTTTTCGCATCAAAAAACAAACACTTATTAATTAAGTAGTCACCAATAAACTTATGAAAACTATACGGAGCCGTTTCTTCAAAAATCTCATCATAATTCATAATTGTTTCATATAACTGATCCGCCTCAGATAGTCGCTTCATTAATAACATATAACCAAACCTTGCTAATAAACATAAGAAGTCCAAATCATAATGAAGAAGGTCATGCCTCTTATTAACAAGTTTAGCCTCCAGCTCTTGCGCTGTTGGAATGTCATACTCATGAATCGCTGTTATAAGCTGTTCAGCCATTTGGTAGTGCTCTTGATCAATTGGAGCGACTAATTTTTCTTCTGGTATGTTGAGTCTATTAGCGATTTCGACTAGTAGTTCTTCATTTACTTGAACTTGTCCATTTTCAATCTTGCTTAACTGGGTCATTGAGCAGATGCCTTCAGCCAGTTGCTCTTGCGTGATCTTTTGCTTGTTACGATGCCATTTAATTAATTTCCCGACTAACTTCATTACCATACCAGCTTTCTAATTCTATATAATATTGAGAAAGGATGAGATTCATCTCACCCTTTCAAGTTTAAACGATTGCCCAATCACCGTTTTCGATGATCGGTTCTTTTTGTCCATTCTTAGTGACACCATAAACGGTTAAATCAGCCGAACCAATCATAAAGTCTTCGTGTACAAGACTGGTGTTGATTCCTTTCTCTTTGAGCTCATCTTGAGACATTTTCTCGCCATCCTTCACGTTAGTTGGATATGCTTCACCTAGCGCCATGTGGCAAGATGCGTTCTCATCATATAACGTGTTGTAAAAAATTAACTCTGATTGTGAAATAGGTGATGAATGAGGAACTAACGCAATTTCACCGATACGTGTTGCTCCTTCATCTGTTTCTAGCAAATGCTTAAGCGTTTCTTCACCTTGTTCAGCTTTGTAATCAACGACTTTGCCATTTTCAAACGTTAATGTAAAGCCATCAATTAAGTTACCGTTATAATTAAGCGGCTTCGTATTTGTAACTGTTCCATTAATACCTTCACGATGAGGTGCAGTGTATACTTCCTCAGTTGGCATATTAGGGTTAAACTCCGCACCATTTGTCTCTGCTACAGCACCGCCGCCGGCCCAGATATGGTCTTTTGGAAGTTTAACCGTCATATTCGTTCCTTCAGATTGATATTCTAAAGCTTCATATTGTTTTTCGTTTAAATAATCGCGAATAGAGTATAATGTGTTGTTGTGTTCTTTCCATGCTGCAATTGGGTCTTCCTGATCAACTCTTACGATTGAGAAAATTTGTTCCCATAGTGACGTGACCGCTTCATCCACATCTTTGTTAGGGAAAATCTTCTTCGCCCATTTATCCGTTGGGACAGATACGATTGACCACTGAACTCGGTCATTCATAATATATGTCTTGTATTCGCTTAACGCTTGGCTTTTTGCTTTAGTAGCTTTGGCCACACGTTCAGCATCAATGCCCTCTAGTAAATCAGGGTTTGGTGCATAAATCGTTAAGATTGCACCACCTTCTTTAACATGACTGAGTTGTTTTTCAACTAGCCATTCTGGAACGTCCTCTAGAATATGTAAAGGCTCTTTTTCATAGCTTTTCCTTGTTAACACTTCGTCAGACCAGTTCACACGCACTCCTTCTGCCCCAGCATTGTAAGCGGCTTCAACAACGTAATGCACAAACTCACGCGCCTCAATGGGTGCATTGATCGATAGTGCTTGCCCTTTTTGAATGTTAACCCCTTTTTGAATGGTTAAGTTAGCATACTTGGTTAATTGTTCTTTTGTTGGAATCATTTAGACACTCCTCGTTTGCTTTTCCTCTATTATTTCATATTTCCAAATTTAAAAAAAGTTTTTTCGCAAATATTTAGAGGTGACCATAAAGGCCACCTCTTGATTAGGATACTTCAGATAAGTCTATTTCATTCGCATCTGGGTTATTATAACGTTCTTTATTCAGTGTACCGAGGATTCTAGAGGTGATTGTACCGGATGTCATTGCACCATTTACGTTAAGCGCTGTTCGACCCATATCAATTAACGGTTCAATCGAAATGAGTAAACCCGCTAAATAGACAGGCAGATCCATGGCTGACAAGACAATGAGTGCTGCAAATGTCGCTCCACCGCCAACACCGGCAACTCCAAATGAGCTAATACCAATCACGAGAACTAACATTAACAAAAATGTCGGTTCTAACGGGTTAATACCAACAGTAGGTGCGATCATCACTGCAAGCATGGCAGGGTAAATTCCAGCACAGCCATTTTGACCAATCGTAGCGCCAAATGACGCTGACATATCCGCTACACCATCTGGAACACCAAGGTTATTTTTCTGCGTTTGAATATTGAGCGGGATCGTTCCTGCACTAGAGCGTGACGTAAAGGCAAAACCGAGTACAGGCAGTACTTTTTTCAAATAAGTGATTGGATTTAAACCAGAGAAACTGACCATGATTAAATGAATCACAAACATGACGAGCAGCGCTACGTAAGATGCCAACACAAATTTTGATAACTCAATAATACCGCCAACATCTGTTCGAGCAACTGTATTCGCCATTAACCCTAAAATACCGTATGGCGTTAATCGTAATACTAACGTTACGATTCTCATCACAACACTGTAAACAGCATCGATCATTTTAGTGAAGAATTCAGCGTGCTCTGGCTTTTTCCTTCTAAGTCCTAATACGGCTATCCCTATGAACGCTGAAAAAATGACAACCGCAATCGTAGATGTTGCACGGTCACCTGTCATATCTTGAAATGGATTTGTCGGGATAAACTCTAAAATACGCTGCGGGGTCGACATACTTTCAACGTCACCTAAACGCTCTTCTAAGTAAGATCCACGTTCTTGTTCAGATTGACCCGCTTCAATTTGATCGGCATTTAAATCAAACGCAACTGACGTTCCAACCCCGATTACTGCTGCAACCATAGCCGTACCAACTAAAATCCCGATAATCCAAGCAGACATTTTACCAAGTTGAGATGTTTTTTCTAAATTTGTGATGGCTTTAATGATCGACACCATCACAAGTGGAATGACAATCATCATTAATAGACGTATATAACCGGAACCAACTAATGAATACCAATCAGTTGTCGTTGATACAACGCTACTATCACTTCCATAGGTTACTTGCATGAAAATCCCTAATAAGATTCCTAATCCTAAACCAGTAAAAACTCTCTTACTAAATGAGACATGCTTCTTTTGCATCTGGAATAATACTATTATTAATGCGAGCATAATCGCGATATTTACAATCGTTAACATACAATCTCCTCCTTTTTAATAATATATTTAATAATTCCTATAAGTTTACTCAAGATTTACTTTAAACAGAAATTGGGCTAATGTCAATCCTCTTTGTAAAAAAATAAAACCAGCCTTAATAGACTGGTAACATTGTTTCTAGCAATCCACCCAATTGTGGATCCGAGCTGCGACTCCTTGCATAAACCCTTCATCTAATGCATCCTTGTAGATGGCTTCAAAGGTGCGCTGACGATCTTGTATTTGCTTTAAATACTCAGTCGCTTGCTTCGTTTGCATTTTATAATTATTTTTTAAACTTAAAATATCTTCCAAATGTTTGTCGTCTGGCGCCCCATCAACAAACAACTCATACACATCAAAAATCTCATCTCCAGTACGCTGAGGCTCGTGCTCATGAGGTGCTGTTGCATCAAATATCGCAACACCGAGTTCTCTGAAAATCACCATATCTAAACTTTCGGGGTCAAATCCACAATGATAGACTTCCGTATCAATTCCGCGGTCTATTGCTTCTTTGACTAACTTTTTAAGCATCGTAGACTTACCTGTGCCAGATCGACCTTTTATAAAAATCCTTTTCTCTACATCTGATGTTAAATCAAGCACAAAGTCAGTCGGCCCTTGAGGTGTTGCAGCTCCTAAGTAACGATGAACGATTGAGGCTGATTTATTTAGTTTAGTCGCATTAAAGATCGACTGCTTCAGTTTGTCAGTTTCACGATTTGCCTTATCAATGTTTAGATACTTAATATAAATCTTTTCAACCTCTTCATGATAATCATGCGCTGTTTTAAATTGATGAATCGCTTTTTGATATAATTCCTGAATATCTGTTCTTGCTTGAATTAAATGCTTTTGATTTCGTTTTAAAAGGTCGTAATCATAACCTTCTCCAATGTAAATGACGTTTTCTAATAGTTTGGGATAAGCTAGGCGCTTCACATTAGCCTTAGACCGGTCAATAACTGCAAGGTTGCGGTCAGGAATCACGACTGCTTCAAGCTGGTCTGGCTCAATGTGATTATAAACACACCCTAATTCACTATGGCTCGCGCACTCTTTTGTTAGCTGTTCTAACGCTGGGTGAATGATGGATGTAAACCCACCTTCAATAAACAAAACCTGATCAAGATTATGAATTAAATCATCATAAAAACGATAATAGCCTTTTGCGGTCGTACCACCTAAATAATATTTTCTTATCATATATGGCCCCCCGTAGCATCAGTCGTTGTAATAGTATATGAGGGCTTTTTAGTAAAAAGAACTGACTGCTGTATAGTCTGACTATTATGAAAGGATCATCTTAAAAGGGGGATTTGAGAGACTCCTTTCTACTATGTCTTCCAGTTGCTACATGATCTTTTTATAAAAATATCAATCATTTTTCTCATGTGATGCGGACAGTTTCCTTCGAGATATGGACAGTTCATATAAAAATGCAGACACTTTGCTTCGAGATGCGGACAATTCATATGAAAATACGGACAGTTTGGTTCTAAATACGAACAGCTCGCTATGGTATGCGAACAGTTGGCTCAAAAATGCAAACAAACACATATAAATACGAGCATACAACGAAGTTATGCGCTCAATAAAAAACTCAGCCAAAGTTTTTATACTTTAGCTGAGTTTATTTAGCTTAGTGATTCAATTGATTTAATTCATCCTCATCCACATCTTCTTGTTTAGATGTAAACCAACCGATAGCTGCGATCGCTACTAACACGGCATAGAAGGTTAACTTCCAAGCTGTTGAGTGCGCAAAGTCATATGGGATTAAACCGATATCCTCGTGGGACAATGTAATGACTAATAATTTAATCCCTACCCAACCTACGATTAAGAACGCAGCTGTTTCTAATCCTGGGCGCTTCTTAAGTAACTTAACGAAAACTGTTGCAGCAAAACGCATAATGACGACCCCAATTAACCCACCAAGTAATACGACGATGAATTTACCACCGTCCATTCCTCCGATTTGAGGAAGTGGTGTTGATGGTAACGCCATAGCAAGTGCAACGGCTGCTAAAATCGAATCTACCGCGAAAGCAATATCTGCGAATTCAACTTTTACAACAGTCATCCAGAAACCTGAACCTTTTGAATCACGCTTTGCATCCGCTTCTTCAGGTGTTTTTTCTTTGTTTTTCTTAAGTTTCTTTTTCACAAGATGGTTAACTGCGATATAAAGTAGATAAATAGAACCTAGTGCTTGAACCTGCCATACATCGACTAAGAACGAAATAATGAATAACGATCCAACCCTAAGGACAAATGCACCAAATAATCCATAGAATAAAGCCTTTTTCCGTTGTTTTTCAGGTAAATGTTTAACCATTATGGCTAATACAAGTGCGTTATCGGCTGCTAAAATTCCTTCTAGACCAATTAGTACTAATAATACCCATCCATATTCAAGTAATAATCCTGCATCCATGTTACGATCGCTCCCTTACCTTTGTAGTTTGATTACAAACATAGGCTTTTTATACAATAAATTTTAAATCAGTTTTACAGGTTAAAAGTGTCACCTTTACTAGATACCACTTATCTTCATAGGTAAACTTATTTGTTAATTAAAAAAGCCTTTACCGCGAAATTGCGATAAAGGCTTGGTCATATAAAAAACCTTTACGCAACTTCTGTGTACGTAAAGGTCTCGCTTACAACAAGTTCACGTTGCCATCATAGCCGGAGGTCATGCCTCGAAATGACGACTATAATGTCTCAAGCTACTCCCCTTTGGAGTATATGTTTGTAAAATAATTATACGTGAATAGAATTGAAAAAGTCAACTTATTTAATAAATAAACGCACCGCTTAAACAGCGATGCGTTTATGATCATTATTCACCTGAGATTTCTTCAATTTCTTTCTTAAGCTTATCGTATAACTCAGGATCAATACCTTTTACTTCATTACGATAGTACTCATGTACAGGTTCTGCAACTTTCTTGAATTCTGCAATTTGGTCTTCAGTAAGTTCGATGACTTTTGTATCATATTCTTCATCTGACTTAATTGCTTCAAGCCCTGCTTCGTTTTGACGTTTTTGCTCTTCAAATACCCAATCTTGCATTTCTGTAACTGTTTCATCGATTAATGTTTTCTCTTTGTCTGATAATCCATTATACCAGCCAGTGTTAACAGTTGTCATCGCAACGTAGTTGTTGTGGTTTGAAATCGTGATTGTATCTTGAACCTCATGGAAACTAGCTGATTCAATGAAGAATAATGGGTTTTCTTGTGCATCAACTGTTTCACGGTCTAATGCTGTGTATAATTCACCCCAGCTTAGAGATTGAACTGTTGCTCCATAAGCGTCATACGACTCACGCATTAATGGTGACTCTTGAACGCGCATGTTTAGGCCTTCCCAATCAGAAGGTTTTTCAATACCAACATTACTCGTCCATGCCATAGAACCTTCAGTCCAGAAAGCGAGTGGTGTAATGTTATGCTCTTCATACTTAGCACGTAAATCTTTGTTTAACGCTTCACTATTCGTTAATACTTCTTGAGTTTTAGCCGGGTCTGCCGGGAAGAAGTAGTGTAGTGAGAAAATTTGTCCATCTGGCACTTGACCACCTGTGAAACCTGGTGACATAACTGCCATTTCAACACCGCCCTGTTGAAGTAACTGGGCTTGGTCAACCTCACTACCTAATGCACCATATTCTAAAGCTTCAACCTTAATCGCACCGTTTGTTTTTTCTTCGATGCGCTTAGCAAATTCAGCTGCATATTCATACTGAACCTCACCTTGAAGTTCTTCAGTTACGAAACGCCATTCTTGCTCCTCGAATTCACCTTCGCCAGAGCCTTCACTTGATTCACCTTCTGACTCTTCACTTGACTCTTCTCCGCCGTTAGCTTCTTCGCCACCGGTACTCTCTTCACTATCTCCTCCACCACAAGCTGCTAAGAATAAGCCTAGTGAAAGGATTGCAATTAACAATACTAAAAATTTCTTGTTAAAAATGATCATTACCCCCTAATGATTTTTAAAGATTTATTTAAAGTGTTGTATAAACACACTTTATCACTTAATCAACTAACATTAATGATAGTTCTGGGAAGAAAATTAACAATGCTCCAATCGCTAATAACATAGCGATGTATGGCGGTGTACTCTTAATGACTTCCCAATATGGTTTCTTAAACACCGCACTAGCTGTGAATATATCGACCCCAAATGGTGGTGTCGCTGACCCTAATGCCGCCTGGAATGTGACAATTATTCCAAGGTGGATCAAATCTACTCCTGCCGCTTGAGCAGCTGGCACAAAAATTGGCGTTAAGATTAAAATAACGACAATCGGATCGACAAACATACAGCCGATAAAGAAAAATACACTTACAATAATTAACACATAAAGTGCACTCGGATCAGACCCTAAAACAGCCTCAGTAATTTGCTGCGGAATCTGGGCGTAACCTAATACCCATGTAAACAATTGTCCCCCAGCAACTAGAATAAATACGGCTGATGTCACTAACCCGGTTGATAATGCAATACCAGGAATTTTTTTAATTGGTATCGTTCTATAAATCAACACCTCTAAAATTAATGCATAAAGTACTGAGATACCAGATGCTTCAACTGGTGTGAAATAACCTTTATAGATCCCCCCAACAATAACAATTGGGAAACCAAGTGGTAATAATGCTTTTCTAAAAAACTTAAACCTTTCTTTCCAAGAAACCTTCTTTGCTAGCGGAATATCTTTAACCTTAGCGTAAACGATACTGTAAATTGCAAATGCTAAAAAGACAATAATTCCTGGAATAATACCTGCAATAAATAAATCCCCTACAGATACACCAGAACCCGCCGCTAAGGCGTAAATAATCATTCCAATACTAGGTGGAATTAATAGCGCAACGTCACTGGAATTAATGATTAATGCCATTGCACTTGAATCTTTATAACCAACTTTTAATAAGCGATCTCTCATTGGACGTCCAATGGCAACAACGGTCGCCTGAGTCGAACCAGATATAGCACCGAACATCGTACACGATGCTGCTGTTGTGACGGCGTAACCACCACGAATATGTCCAACGAAAGCACCAACAAAATCAAGTAAACGTTCAGACGTTTTACCAGCCGTCATTATGTCTGCCGCAAAAATAAATAGCGGTACACATAATAACACTGGAGATTCAATACCTGTTAGAAGTTGCCCCATTAATAGGTCCATCGTTACTGTTGAATTATAAACTAACATGATGATCAATGGCCCCAAGATAAGAGGGATCATCATTGGGAAGTTCAACAGTAAGAATATGACCATAATAGTTATTAAGGTAGTTAACATACTATTGTCCTCTCCACTTTTTCTTTGTTATACGGAAGAAATATCCTCCAGTTTAACTTCTTTGTCTTTTTCATCGTTATAATCAACTGAATCCGTACCAAGATAGACTTTATCTTTCGCCTTTTTCGTAAAGTTAATGAACGTGTTACGTAAGAACTGAACACCAGCTGTAAAAAATCCAATCGGTAGGAAAACAGCCATTAAATAACGAGGAAGTTGTAATGACGTTGTGATCGCCCCTGTCTCATACTCGAACATGACGAAGTGATATGTATAATAAGCCATTACAAACATGACAATCGCTGTCACGAAGTTAATCGTAATCATCATGACTTTACGTACTTTAAGCGGTGCAAAATCATAAAAAGCTGACATACTGATATGTCTTCCTTTTCTTGCTGCATAACCAATTCCCATAAAAGTAGCAATGACTATTGCAAATTTACTTACTTCATAGGCGAAGTAGAATGCACCAGAACTGAAAACTTCACGTGCAATAACGTTACCAACAATCATAATTGCAATTAGAATAATCGCAAAGCTTAAAATGAACTCTTCCAGTTTCATAAAAGCATAATCTACTTTATTAAAGATCTGCTTAAGAATCTTCACTTTGGTCCTCCCCTCTGAGCCGGGTGGGCTTAATGCCCTATTTAAATTCGTGTTTTGAAAAATACTCATGCCTTGTCTATTTCATAATATCTAAAAAATGTAACTGAGCACAAACTCGGTATAGGCGAATAAAACCTAAATATCTTTTCTATAACTCTATGTTTTAAGCTTAAAAATTATTATCCTCTTAATACATCTATTATTCTTATTTATAATAGAAAATCCTCATAATTTGTCGGAATAGTTAATATTATCCACCCCTAAATGACCATTAACATGTTACTAAGAACTTTTACCCACTTTTGCTCGTACACTTTCTATTTCTAGTTACCCGGTTTTAATTCCTGCTAAACTTGTTTTTTGATTAAGTTTGATTTCATTGATCATATGCTCAAATAATTTTCAGCCATAATCATCTTTCAGTGAACTTTTCATTAACCAACAAAAAGAGGTTGGGACAAAAGTAATATAGCTTTTCTATAAACGAATATTGAGTGTTATTAGCGTAGTCAAAATGCAAGACTCCCTCGGGAAATGTTGTCATACCAG
>NZ_JBHUMZ010000005.1:0-1443 GCF_042685285.1 Piscibacillus salipiscarius
TCGAGCAAGTAAGATCCCTCAGAGACGATGAGGTTGATAGGTCCGAGGTGGACGCGTGGTGACACGTGGAGCTGACGGATACTAATCGATCGAGGACTTAACTTCAATAGAAAAGACGCGCAGATGCTTGGTGGTTCGTATTTAGTTTTGAAGGTTGTTAACTAACAACTACATAGTCCGGTGGCGATGGCAGAGAGGTCACACCTGTTCCCATGCCGAACACAGCAGTTAAGCTCTCTAGCGCCGATGGTAATTGGGGTGTTTCCCCTGTGAGAGTAGGACGCTGCCGGGCATTACTTAATTAAAATACATTGATATTTTAATTTTTTTATCCTTATATATAGTGAATGATACATACTAAAATGTAGTTTTAAATATTCCAGCGTAGCTCAGTGGTAGAGCAATCGGCTGTTAACCGATCGGTCGCAGGTTCGAATCCTGCCGCTGGAGCCATTTTTATGTGCTTCCTTAGCTCAGTCGGTAGAGCGCAGCCATGGTAAGGCTGAGGTCACCGGTTCAAGCCCGGTAGGAAGCTTTGAAAAAAGCGTACCACATCTAAGTTTGGCCCGTTGGTCAAGTGGTTAAGACACCGCCCTTTCACGGCGGTAACACGGGTTCGAATCCCGTACGGGTCACCACTAATATAAATGGAGGATTAGCTCAGCTGGGAGAGCACTTGCCTTACAAGCAAGGGGTCGGTGGTTCGAGCCCGCCATCCTCCACCATTTTAATAATCTAATATAAGCCGGCCTAGCTCAATCTGGCAGAGCAACTGACTTGTAATCAGTAGGTTGGGGGTTCGAGTCCCTCGGCCGGCACCACCAATCATGGAGGGGTAGCGAAGTGGCTAAACGCGGCGGACTGTAAATCCGCTCCCTCAGGGTTCGGGAGTTCGAATCTCTCCCCCTCCACCATTATTAAAATGATTGGGCCATAGCCAAGCGGTAAGGCAACGGTTTTTGGTACCGTCATGCGCTGGTTCGAATCCAGCTGGCCCAGCCATTTTTTTATTTTTATGGATAATAATTATTTGTTGGTTTAGAATATGAACAGTTTTTATTTGAGCCATTAGCTCAGTTGGTAGAGCATCTGACTTTTAATCAGAGGGTCGGAGGTTCGAATCCTCCATGGCTCACCATTACATATCTCATCGGAAGGGGCCTTAGCTCAGCTGGGAGAGCGCCTGCTTTGCACGCAGGAGGTCAGCGGTTCGATCCCGCTAGGCTCCACCATATCAGTTACCAAAGTTGTTCTCTGCTATCATCGGGGGGCAACTTTTTATTTGTAATGAAATTAACTATAACCAAAGATTCCCTAAGTAGGGAACTTTTTTAATTTGGCTCTAGAATATTTGTTGGGGTATAGATTACTTTCTGATAATTTGTTGAAGTAATCTTAGGTTAACCTTTCAGGTTAGGCCTTCCCTTTCCGCGGGCGATCCGC
>NZ_JBHUMZ010000006.1:0-7076 GCF_042685285.1 Piscibacillus salipiscarius
TTAAACGGTTGACGGTCATTAAAAAAGCCCCTTTAGGGGCATGTTGGTAATGTGCCCTTATAGGGCGAAACTAAAACCGCCCGTTCTACGGGCGGATATTTACTTTAACCAAATCGCGCAATTATTATATTTTTAAAGTATACACAAATCGAGATCAAGTATGCCATAATAAAAGAAAAAAGTAGCAGGTGAATACGATATGGACCAAACATTTAAAGTAGGAATCATTGGATTAGGCGTCGTTGGAGAACGGATCCTTAAACAGTTTATAGTACATCCCCGTTTTGAAGTTGTCGCTTACTGCGAACCAAACTCGGATCGTTTAAAACAAATTCAGGAGAAATATGGAGAAAGAGAAGTTTATCAATCGCACAGTGACCTTCTAAAAAATGATCAAATCGATTTAATTTATTTAGCTGTACCGCCAAAACTTCACCATCCAATTGCTTTAAATATTATTTCGTATGGTAAGCATATCTTGTGTGAAAAGCCACTCGCGAATAGCACGGAAGAAGCTTATGAAATGTATGAAGCAGCAGAAAATAAAGGCGTTATTAATGCTATGAACTTTCCTCTTCCGTATCAGGATGAGTTTTCAATGATGAAAAGCATGGTTGAAAGACAAGTCTTAGGTGAAATTAAACGAGTTGAATTTCATATGTACTTTCCAGAATGGCCTAGAGCTTGGCAACAAAACAGCTGGATTGGTACAAGAGAGCAAGGCGGATTTATAAGAGAAATTGGACCTCATTATTTACATCTCACATCAAGATTAGTGGGATTGCCTGAACTTGAGCACTCATTTGTAGACTACCCACATGATTCGTTAAAATCAGAAAATGGTTTTGTAGTAAAATTAAATATAAATGACGTACCTGTTCTATTTAATGGACTTAGCAATATTGGTCAAAAAGAACACATGTCATATAAAATATTTGGTTCTAAAGCCGTTTTGGAACTGAGAAATTGGCGTGAATTGATTTTACGTACAAAAGATCATGATAAAGAGAAAGTAAAAAAAGAAGCCAATCAACAACTTTCACTATTAGATGAACTAGCAAATGCATTAGATGGTAAAGAATATCAATTAATTTCTTTTGAAGAAGGTTATCAAGTACAAAAAGTTTTGGAAGAAATTTTACATGGTTAATACCAATGCTCCCTTTTATTGGGAGCATATTTTTTTGCCTCCGATTTAAACTAAAATTGATAAAATAAAAAGGAGGTTAAACATGAAACATCACATAAAATGGTTTTTTGTTTTAATACTATTTGCTGGGATATTAACTGGCTGTAATAACAACGATCAAAGTGTAGATCCAAACAATAATAATGACAATCTTGAACAAGTGGGTTTTGGCCCTGGTAATAATAATCAAGGTGATCAAAATCAATATGGAACACAGGGAAGAGATCGTAATGATTTTCCGTTTTTTGATGGTAATAATGACGGTAATGTAAATTTCCCTTATGAGTCTGATCGTGGTTTTAATTTTAATCATCGTAATAATGAAACTGAAAATGATAATCGTGGTCAAACAACTGAAGATCGACAACAACAAGGCCAGCAGAATCAACAGGGACAGCAAGCACAACAAGGCCAGCAAAATCAAAATGGGCAAAATGCGCAAAATAACCAGGGTCAACAGCCTACCGATGTAAGACAAATTGTACAGCAAGTCGTTGATTTGACGAACAAAGAACGAGAAAAGCAGGGTCTAGATCCTCTAGAAATTGCTGGAAAAGTTAATGAAGCGGCACAAGCAAAATCTGTTGACATGGCTGATAATGGTTATTTCAGTCACACGTCGCCAACGTATGGTTCACCATTTGATATGTTAGAACAATTTGGTGTTAATTATACAGCTGCTGGTGAGAATATTGCAGCAGGGCAGAAATCTGCTGAAGAAGTTGTGAAACAGTGGATGAATAGTGAAGGACACCGTAAAAATATTTTAAATGATTCGTTCACGCACATTGGTATTGGGTATGAACCAAGTGGTAATATGTCGCCATACTGGACGCAATTATTTATTGCAAAATAAAATGAAGCGAGGCTGGGACAAAATATGTATTAATCTAGAAGAAGACGAATATTAGAGGAGAGATCAATCCCTAATATTCGTCTTCATTTTTTAGCTGCGTCAAAATGCTTCGCTTTCCGCAGGCACGGCGCGGGCTTCCCCAAACTCACTCCCGTTCGTTTTGCGTGATTTTCAGCTCGTGCTGTTCTGCGACGATCTGGACGATCTAGTGTCGGCGTTGGCCACAGGACGTGGCCGACCTTAGCCGACCAGGAGTCTTGCATTTTGACTACGCTAATTACACTCAATATTCGTTTATTGAAAAGCTATTTTTCTTTTGTCCCACCCTCGTTTTGTTTTAATCTAAAAATTTCTCTTTGTATTCTGGCCTTGGCATCATACAATGATCCTGTTTTCCAAACCATTTATACCGATTTCGAGCAATCCAATTATAAACAGGGTCTCTTAAGAAGTTAGGCAGGATTATTAAAGTATATAAAAGCCTCCATAAGCCACCTAAATCCTTAAACACTTTTAAGGCTGCAGAGGATTTGGTATAAGCTTTATTACCTTTAATGTAAACAAAGGTATCTAAGTCGTTTTTTAGTTTATACCGCTCTAGGATGTCTCTTCCCGCATCACTTTGTAACGAAGCAAATTGAAATCGATTATGACGATCTCGTTTTAAAATGATTTGAACAAGACCATTACATAAATTACAAACACCATCGAATAAAATAGTGCCTTGTTCATTTACCATAATGGTTCTTCCTTTTTTGTTAACTTAACAAACAATGGTAATGCTAAGATAAATCCTACAATTAACATAAAGAAAATACCGTACATAAATGGAAATGCTATATTAAATAAATCTTTTATAATTAATAACAAAGGAATAATAAGCACGATTAATGTACTTTTTTTCCTCATATCGGCTGAATTATAAGAAGTTTGATGACAGTTAGGACATTCCACTCCTGTTCTAGATTTCCATGAAATGGGTAATAGTCGTTTATATGATAATTTTTCACCACAGTAAGGGCAATTGGCCATATTCCCACTCCTCTCTAGATATATGGTATCATACATTTGAGTGAATATTTAGACGTGAGACTTGAAAGAGGTGTTTGGATGTCAGACACAAAAATTTTAGTTATAGAAGATGAAGAAAAAATTGCACGGGTTCTAGAGTTAGAATTAACTTATGAAGGGTATAGTGTTACTAAAGCACATTCTGGCTATGATGCTTTAGAATTATATCGTTCACAAAGTTGGGATTTAATTTTATTAGATATTATGCTTCCAGAAATGAGCGGGGTTGAACTTCTCAGACGCATTCGGAAAAATGATCACCAAACCCCTGTTCTTATGCTGACAGCAAAAGGGTCGACGGAAGATAAAGTAACAGGTTTAGATTTAGGAGCTAACGACTATATAACTAAACCATTTGAAATTGAAGAGTTATTAGCACGCATTAGGGCGGCTTTAAGACAGGTACAAACAAATTACGAAGTTGAAGATGACGAGTGGCTTAGTTTTGATGATTTAAGATTGAATGAAGTAACAAGAGAGGTCTATCGTGGAGAAAGGTTTATTGAACTTACGCCAAGAGAATTTGATCTCTTAGTATATTTTCTTAACCATAAACGCCAAGTACTCACTCGTGATCAAATATTAGATGCTGTCTGGGGTTTCGATTATATAGGTGATACTAATGTGGTAGATGTTTACGTTAGGTACTTACGAAAAAAAATCGACTCCGATCAAGACCCAGATATCATTCATACGGTTCGCGGCGTCGGTTATGTTATGAAGGATGCTTATGAAACTAAAAAATAAAATCTTTTTTTATTCGACATTTGTATTTGTCATTCTAATCGTAGTATTGTCAGTTACCATTTATTATACATTCGTTAATATCACGTATGATCGAGAGTTAGAACGTGTGGAATCCAATGCTAAAAGTATTCATTCAGGCATAAGAGAAGAGACTGATGAATACTCAGCGATTGATTTAATGAGTTTTTATGTTCCCAATGATGGAATGTTAAGGGTTGTTAATCAAGATGGACAGTTTATGACATCATCGATCATTTCAGGAGACGTCCCAAACAGTCTTAGGAAATTTAATGTTGGTTTTGAACGAGGTAGACAGTCTTCCATTTTAACTCATTCAGGTATTTCCTATGGGTTTGTTCAATTCCCAATGATTTGGACGAATGGTGAAGTGGTTTATTTACAAGTATTTGAAAGCTTAAAGACAGTTGATGATAATTTAGATATTTTAAGGCTTGTATTAATGTTAGTGACAGCGATTGCGTTAATACCGGTTTTTATCTCAGGGAAATTGCTTTCAGACTTAATAATTAGACCCATTCAATCCTTGATTCAAACAATGAATGACATTAAAAGAAGCCAAACATTTAAACATATTCCATTAAATAAACAATCAAATGATGAACTGTTTACAATGGGGCAAACTTTTAATGAATTAATGGACTTATTAAAAGAAAACTATGAGAAACAAGAAGCTTTTGTCTCGAATGCATCTCATGAACTTAGGACGCCATTAACAGTAATTGAAAGTTATGCAAGTTTAGTAAAAAGAAGAGGGCTTGAGAGACCCGAAGTGGTTAAAGAGTCTATAGATGCGATTCATACAGAAGCTGTAAGAATGAAGGATTTAACTGAACAATTATTACTTTTAGCTAGACGTGACCAGGATTGGAAATTAGAGCTTTCTAACATTCAGCTTGGGCAACTGTTGGAAAATATAGCTAAAAATATGGAGAGAGCATACAACAGCAAGGTGGACGTTGATTATCCTCATTCAGTTACACTTTATACGGATGAGCAAAAATTGAAGCAGCTGATCTATATATTTGTTGATAATGCTTGTAAATATAGTGATGTGCCAGTGTTAATTAAACTAAGTGAAGGACCAACGATCGAAATCATTGACCAGGGCATTGGTATTCCGAAAGATTCAATCGATCAAGTGTTTGATCGATTTTACAGAGTAGATGAGGCGCGAAACCGTGATCAAGGTGGCACAGGTTTAGGTCTTGCTTTAGCTAAAGAATTAGCAGAGTCGTTAAGTATCAAAATTGATCTAGATAGTGAGGAAAATAAGGGAACTAGAGTGATTCTAAGGCTAAACTCATTGAGTTCTCATTAAATTTTAATGTTATATGTGTATCATAACTATATATTAAAGAAGTTTAAGGATGGATTAACATGATAGAACGAATCATCTGGATGTTAGGAGGCGCGATCATCACTGTTGTGGTATTTGTTTTAGCGCAACAATTCTTATTTGGGACGACATCCGCGGAACAAATATCACAAGAAGAAGCAGAGCAAATCGTATTAAATGCTTATTCAGGTGAAATACAGGAAGTTAATGAGGATTCGAGTCATTACTCTGTGAAGGTTGGTTTGCCGTCAGGTTCATATATAGTTTATGTCGATAAACAAAGTGGAGAACTAGATGATTTAAAATTTGAATCCAAATCTGAATCAAACGAAGAAACAACAACACAAAACACGGACAACAAAGATGAGCAAGGTGTAAGTGAGCAGGGGAAAAACACTGATAATCCTGAGGAAGATTCAGATCAAGCCGAAGATCCTAAGAAATCAGATGAACCCGTCAAGAGCTATCTAACAAAAGATGAGATTTTAAATCAAGTACAAGGTAATTATTCTGGCGAAGTACTTTCTGTTGAGTTTTTAGATGACAAAGACCCTTTTTACACTGTAGAACTCGAGGCAGACAATGAATTTATAAATCTGAAGATTGATGCTGAAAATGGTCAAGTAATTGATGAACAACTTGAGTTAAAAAAACAGACTCCCATTACAGAAGACGATGCGGTCAATATCGCCATGAATAAGCAAAAAGGTAACATCGATGATATTGAATATACAGAGATTAATGGAAACTTATATTATCTAATTGAAATTGAAACTGAAGACGAACAAGATGTAACCGTTAGAATTAATGCCTTAAATGGAGATACCCTTGTTATTTGGGAAGAGCAAAAGAATAAAAAAAAAGAGAAGGAAGATGAAGGAGATTAAACAGTGATCGATTGGTGGTGACCCCCAAAAGTTAGAGTTTTAATTATACAGCTGTTTGGCTGGTTTGAGTTCGGTATTTAACTGGACTTAAACCAGCCAATTTTAATTTAATTCGTTCGTTATTGTAATAATAAATGAATTCATCAATTTTTTGTTTTAGTTCATCATAAGACATTAATGCCTCGCCGTAATACATTTCTTGTTTCATAATTCCAAAGAAATTCTCCATTGTGGCATTATCTGCACATGTCGCTTTTCTAGACATACTTTGAAAAATCCTGTTTGTCTTCAATGTATTGATCCATTTTCTATGTTGGTAATGCCATCCTTGATCTGAATGGATGGTCGTTCGATACGTTGCTTTATTATTGATAATATCTATTGTTTGATTAAGTGGTTGAAGCACAAAATCTAATGTTGGTTTCCTAGACATACCGTAAGAAATGATTTCGCCATTATATAAATCTAAAATTGGACTCAAATAAAGTTTCTCATTTCTAGCACATTTAAATTCAGTAACGTCTGTAACTAGTTTTTGTAGAGGTATAGACGTATTAAATCTACGATTTAAACGATTTTTCGCTACCTTACCGACGGTTCCTTTATAAGACTTGTAACGAGATTTACGTGTGAACTTTTCACACTTTAAACCGAGCTCTCTCATGAGGCGTTGTACTTTCTTATGATTTATTTGATAGCCTTTCGCTCTTAATTCTAAATGAATACGACGATAACCATATCTCTTTCCATGTTTTTGAAACAATTCACTAATGATTTCCTTCAGTTCTTTATCAGGATCTTCTTTCTTCAATTGACAAATGTGATAATGATAAGTTGCTTCTGGTATGCCTATTACTGCTAACACGTCTTTTAATTTGAACCCTTCTTCTTTGAGTTCGAATGCCAAGACTGTTTGTGCTTTTCGAGGTAGGCATTCGGGTTCTCCTGAAAAGCTTTTAACTTTTTTAA
>NZ_JBHUMZ010000007.1:0-112101 GCF_042685285.1 Piscibacillus salipiscarius
ACAGCATCATAACGGAGGGCCCTTTTTAATTCAAGAGGTGAAAACCTGATTCGATAGGAATGCTCCTGCAGGAACAGCACGAGCTGAAAATCACGCCAAACGAACAGTAGTGAGTTTGGGGAAGCCCGCGCCGTGCCTACGGAAAGCGAAGCATTTTGACGCAGCTAAAAAATGAAGACGAATATTAGGGATTGATCTCTCCTCTAATATTCGTCTTCTTCTAGATTAATACATATTTTGTCCCAACCGCTTTTTTTGTTTTTATCTAACTGGCATAGACGACTCAAAAAAGTCCTGGTATAGTGAATGAACCGTCTGATCAATATCTTCCTCACGAATTCCAAACATCATCGATACATCTGATGAACCTTGGTTAATCATTTGAATATTGACACCTGCTTTAGCAATTGCAGTCGTAGCAATAGCAGCAACATTTACTCTCCGACTCATTCCTTCACCGACGATCACAACCATTCCTAAATTGTGATTAATATCAATGTTATCTACATTTAGTTCTTGTTTAATTCGTCTAAGTAAGCGTTCTTCTTTCTTTTCTGTTAATTGATCTGATCGGACAATAACAGACATACTGTCTATCCCTGAAGGTGCATGCTCGAATGAAACACCTTCTTCAACTAAAATATTTAAAAGGTTTCGACCAAACCCTAGTTCCCTGTTCATTAAGTATTTACCAACATATATGCTTGAGAAGCCTTTATCACTTGCAATACCTACCACTGGTCCATTATGTTCCTCTTTTTCAGCTACAATCATTGTACCTGGAGCAGCTGGCTCGTTAGTGTTTTTAATGCAAACAGGAATGTTCTTATTAAATGCCGGGATTAATGCTTCATCATGAAATACAGAGAAACCAGAATATGACAACTCACGCATTTCTTTATAAGTTAAAGCTTTGATTTCTTTTGGACGTTCAACAATATTTGGATTAACACAATATACAGAACTTACATCTGTAAAATTCTCATATAGCTCAGCCTCAACACCTGCAGCTACAATCGAGCCAGTAATGTCCGAACCGCCTCTTGGGAATGTGGTTAAAACTCCTTTTTCTGTGTAGCCAAAAAATCCTGGAATAACAATTATTCCATCTTTGTCCCTAAGTTGATTAATTTTTTCATAACTGGAATCCAGTACTTGCGCATCCCCTGGCTGATCACTCACAATAATTCCTGCATCTTTTGGATTGACATAAGTAGCGTTTAAACCAATTTTGTTTAAATAAGCACTCAACACTCTTGCTAATGAATCTTCACCCATCGCTTTAAGTGCGTCTTTTAGATGCGCAGTATTATTTGTTTCATTTATAACATAGGTTGTTTCTTTTTTAACGCGACCTACAACGTCATCAGACAAGCCCAATTCTTGAGTAATAGATAAAAAACGGTCCACAATTTGATTTAATGTTTGGCTCGTATCTTGTCCACTGATGTGCTGTTCTCCAAGCTTAATAAATAAATCAGTTACTTTTATATCTTCATCATATCGTTTCCCTGGTGCAGAAACGACGATAAATTTACGCTTTTCGTCTTCTTTAATAATATTAGCAACTTTTTGTAACATCTTAGCGCTCGCAACTGAACTGCCACCAAATTTAGCAACTTTCATGTATGATCCCCTTCCGAATATGTAATACATTTTTACATTTTATCATTATGTATGTCATTAATGAAACTTGAAATTGTAGAGAACTCTGAAGAATCACGCAATATTTTAAAGCATAATAAGTTTACACAAACTTTTAAGAATAAAAATAACACCTCATTAAATGAGGTGCCTTTTAATCAAGATTTTACTGTTATTTATGTTTAATTTCTGAAGAGAAGTACCAACCATTTGTTAACATAAATCTCATTTTCATTAATTAACCTCCTCTTTTAACAAAGTTAAAAGAGGAGGTTAGGATTCTTTAGCTAACTTTATGTTCTAATCGTAATTTATCGGCAATCATAGCAATGAATTCAGAATTAGTTGGTTTTGCTTTAGAAACGCTTACAGTATAACCAAATATAGATGATAACGAATCAATATTACCTCGATTCCAGGCAACTTCTATTGCGTGACGAATCGCTCTTTCTACACGTGATGCCGTTGTATTATATTTTTTCGCAATATCTGGATATAAAACTTTTGTGATTGAACCTAAAAGCTCGATATCATGATAAACCATTGAAATGGCTTCTCGTAAATACATGTAACCTTTAATATGAGCGGGAACTCCTACTTCATGGATGATGGAAGTAATATTAGCGTCTAAGTCAATTTTCTTTGCGGGTTTAACTGCTGACTGGCCTGGCTGAGTGGACATTGGTTTTTGTTGAATGGCACCTGCAGCTTGTAAAACCTGCTCTTTGAGCAAGTCCAAATCAAACGGTTTCAACATATAGTATGTAGCACCTAACTCAACAGCTTTCTTAGTAACAGATTCATGGCCAAACGCAGTTAACATAATTACATTAGGAAGTTCATCGACTTCTAATTCACGCATTTTTTCTAGAACAGCTAAACCGTCAAGATGTGGCATAATAATGTCTAAGATGAGTACGTCTGGATTGGTGTCTTCAATTAATGTTAAGCATTCTCTACCATTATACGCTGTTCCCACTACTTCGACCAATTCCTCCTCACCAAAATAATTCTCTAACATGGTGACTAAGTCCCTGTTGTCATCTGCAATCCCTAAACGTACTTTTTCCATTAATGTAAACCTCCCAGATTTTTCTTCTGTCTTCACTTAACTTTATTCCATGTAATCCTGAAAAATCCTTCTTTTATCCGAAAAAAATTTAAATTATTTATATTTTTATTTAAATTCTAATAATTTCTTCTTTTTACGACAATTTTTGAGCTTTTTTAAAATTCTTTGTCGATTATATTAAATATACAAAAAATAAAGCACCAATCATATCGATTGATGCTTTAAACGTTTTAGCTGGCTTTATTTAATTCTTCATCTGACTCTATTTGTAACCCTGCTTCATTTAACATCCATTCTACATGTACACCATAGCCGCTTGTCGGATCATTTAAGAAAACATGTGTTACTGCCCCAACTAATTTTCCATCTTGAATAATTGGGCTTCCACTCATACCTTGTACGATGCCACCTGTTTTCTTTAGCAATTCAGGGTCAGTTATCTTAATAACCATCCCTTTAGTCTCAGGATTCTTACTTGGTACACTGCTAATTATTTCAATATCAAATGATTTAACCTCATCATCTTCAACAACGGTTAAAATTTTAGCTTTACCTTCCTTAACTTCATTAGATTTTGCAACAGGAATTGGATCATTATGGTTTTTTAAAATTGACTCATTATTTAATTTACCAAAAATACCGTAATCACTATTGATTGAAATGGTACCTAAACTATCGTCATCCATAGAAAAGCGTGCTTTCTTTTCACCGGGGGTACCATTTTTACCTTTATTAATTGACGTAATGTCAGAAGTTACAATTTTACCATTATATATGTCAATTGGTTTTTTCGTTTGATGATCCATGATAATGTGACCTAATGCACCATACTTCTTAGTATCTGGATGATAAAAAGTAAGTGTCCCAATACCTGCAGTTGCATCTCTGATAAATAAGCCTAAACGATAAGCCTCATCTTTTACATCATATATTGGATTAATGGACAAAGGAAAGATGTGCTCTTTTCGTTTTAAGAGTAGTTCTACTGGCTTCTTACTCTCTTCAAGTTTCTTCATCTCTTGGATAAACGCATTCATGTTTTCAATTTTTTCACCGTTTAATTGAAGAATAATATCACCAGTTTTAACACCAGCTTGTTCAGCTGTTGAGACTTTACCATCATCAGTTTGAACAGGACTAAAACCTACAACAATCACACCAGTTGTGTGTAATTTAACACCGACGGATTGACCGCCAGGAATGACTTCACTAACAGTTTCAGCGGAAACATGCGAGAATGGAATTAAAAACGAAACAAGGAGAATTAATTGTATGATTTGGCGAGACTTTTTCATGTTGACACTCCTCATTTCTTGATTAAGCTGTATGCTTAATTTGAGCATTTCGCATGCTTTTTAAACGATTAAAACACATGTAAAACAGTTTAAGATTTCCTACTTTGTGTATTATTGATGTGAATAAAAGTATAGGTGGATTTTAATAAGAAAAAGCGCCTTAGAGTTTACACTTTAAGGCGCATCCTATGCTTTAACGCTATTTCTTGCCTGCTTAATTAATTCTTCAGCATGTTGTAACGTTGTATCTGTAATTTCAGCACCTGACATCATGCGGCTTATTTCAAGAACAGCTTCTTTACGGTCTAACTCTTTGACTGCTGTCGTTGTACGATGGTCATTTTGATCCTTTTCAATAAGTAAATGTTGATCTGCCATGGCTGCAACTTGTGGTAAATGGGTAATACATAACACTTGAGAGTCATTTGATATTTGATGAATTTTTTCTGCAATGGATTGTGCCACTCGCCCACTAACACCTGTATCAACTTCATCAAAAATAACACTTGTCATGTTTTGATGTTCTGCAAAAATACTTTTAAGTGCTAACATAATCCTCGATATTTCACCACCAGATGCTACTTTTTGCATTGGTTTAAGCGGTTCACCTGGATTTGTACTTATCATAAACTGGATTTGGTCTAAACCATTTTTAGATAACTTTATTGTTTGACCTCTCCAATTTATATGCCCTTCAATCGTATTGAATTGAACATCAAATTGAGCTTTATCTAAATATAAATCCTTTAATTCAGCATGAATTGCTTGTTTAAGATTTTCACTTATTTGCTTTCGAACTTCATGTAACTGTTCTGCTTCTATAAGTGTGTCTTTTTCAACCTCATTTATTTGTTGTTCTAGCGAATGTAGATGAGTATCTTTATTCTCTAGTTGTTCTAATTCTTCTTCCATTTTAGCCATTAATTCCAATAATTCATTAACGTCTTTACCATATTTTCTCTTCAAACGATTAATTTCATGCAATCTTTTTTCAATTTCATTTAATCGCTCAGGTTGAAATTCCAGTTGATCTAGCTGATTTCTGAGGTCAAATGACAATTCTTCAATAGCATAATAATGATTTTTTAGATGTTCTGAAAGGTTTTTAAATGATTCGCTAACATCCTCTAGTTGCTCAAGTGAGGTCATCGCATGACTAAGAAAATCTAAACCCTTATTCTCACCATATAAGGCATAATACGTTGTTTGCAAATTTTCAAAAACCCGTTCAAAATTGGCTAACTGCTGACGTTCATCTTCAAGTTGTGAGTCTTCATCAATTTCTAGTTCTGCTTCAGTTAATTCATTATACTGAAATTTAATTAAATCAATTCTTTGTGCAATTTCTTGTTCATTTTCGGATAAATCTTTGTATCGCCTTAATAACCGTTCATAATCGTTAAACAAGATTAAATAAGATTCCTTCACTTGCGTTAACTTCTCATGTTGATATTCATCTAACAACTTAATATGTTGCTCAGGTTGCATTAGTGATTGAGTTTCATGCTGACTATGTATGTCTATAAGTGCTTGGCCAACTTCTTTAAGTATCCCTAACGTAATTAGCTTGCCATTAACCTTGCAAATGCTCTTACCTTTAGATGTAATTTGCCTCTGCAAAATTATACTTCCTTCATCATCTAAAGGAATATCAAACTGCCTTATAACGTTATATACCTGATGTTGATCATCTTCGATAAAGAAAATTCCTTCTAAGTTTGCACGATCAGCTTCATGTCTAACAAATTCAACAGAAGCTCTTGCTCCAGCTAACAACTGAATAGCATCAATAATAATGGATTTACCAGCTCCTGTTTCACCTGTTAAAACGGTTAAACCGTCTTTAAAACTTAAAGAAATTTCATCAATTATAGCAAAGTTTTTAATATTAATTTCTGCTAACACGTTAGCCACCTCAATTTAATTCAACATATCATTAAAACTGTCATATACTTCAACGCATTGTTCTGGAGAACGGCAGATGATCATACATGTATCATCACCACATAGTGTACCCATTATTCCATTCCAATCTAATTGGTCTAAAAGCGCTCCGACTGCTTGAGCATTCCCAGGAATTGTTTTTAACACAATAAAATGATCTGCTCGATCTATTGATACAAAACTATCTGTTAACATTCTTCTTAATTTTTGAACAGGATCATAACGTTGATCCTGAGGCAAACTATATTTATAAGTCCCATCATGATTAGGTACTTTTACTAATTGCAGTTCTTTAATATCCCTTGAGATCGTTGCTTGTGTAACAGGATAACCTAATTCATGGAACCGCTTTACCATTTCATCTTGAGTTTCAATCGTCTCTTTAGATATTAATTCACGAATTTTCATCAATCGCTGTGCTTTTTTCACTTAAATACCACCAACTTAATTATTCGATTTTTTCTTTTGGCTAAAGTCTTGGTGTGCTAATTGAACCACTTCACTAATGCGAGATGAGTTTATATCTGTTTGTGGTACGTCACCCGTCCATCTTGCATGCAGTAAAAACTCAATATTTCCATCTCCACCTGTAATTGGTGAGTAATCTAATCCAAGTAAATCAAAACCTTCATCATAAACAAAATTCGTAATGGTTCGAATAACTTCTTCATGAATTTTTGGATCTCTAATGATACCTTTTTTACCAACTTGTTCTCGTCCAGCTTCAAATTGGGGTTTTATTAGAGCGACAATATCAGATTGGTCTAATAATAAATGCTTTAATACAGGAAAAATTAATTTTAATGATATGAACGAAACATCTGTCACAGCCATATTTGGAAGGCCATGATTTAAATCATCTAGTGTAACATAACGAAAGTTTGTTCTTTCCATAACATGTACTCTAGGGTCATTTCTTAATTTCCAATCTAATTGATTATAACCAACATCTATGGCATATACCTCTTTCGCGCCATTTTGCAAAGAACAATCCGTAAATCCACCAGTTGATGAGCCGATATCCATGACTAGACGGTCATTTAATGAGATCTTAAAAACCTTTAACGCTTTCTCAAGTTTAAGACCACCTCTGCTAACATATGGAATAGCTTTACCTTTTACCGTTACGTCTATAGCAGGATCTATTTTCAATCCTGGTTTATCTAAACGTTCTGTATGATGAAATACCAAACCAGCCATAATTGAACGCTTTGCTTTTTCTCTTGAATCAAAAAAACCTTTTTCAACTAAAAATGTATCTAAACGAACTTTCTTACTCATACTCTAAGCTCTTTTCTCTTTTGTTGGGACCATCTCTTTTAACTGATCCATTACTCCGCTCTTTGTAAGACCAACTTCTTCAAGCAATTCATTTACGCTACCGTGCTCAATAAAGCGGTCAGGAATACCCATTCTTTTTACATAAGGCATTGGTTTATTTTCTTGTTCAAAAAATTCAAGCACTGCACTACCAAACCCACCTTTAAGAGCATGTTCCTCTAAGGTCAACATTGGGATTTGACTCTTATATAACTCTTTAAGCAGTTTGGAATCGAGTGGTTTAATAAACCTTGCATTGACTACTTTAATGGAATAATCTTCTTTTTCAAGTTCATTAGCAGCATCTAACGCTAAATCAATCATCGTGCCAAAGGTTAAAATAACCGCATCCTCACCTTCTTTGAGAACTTCCCACTTTCCAATTGGTAGTTTTTGAAGTGGTCTCTCCTCAGGTGCCGATTTGGCGTTACCTCGTGGATATCTAACGGCTATTGGTCCACTTTGATGCTCTAATGCTGTGTAAACCATATCCTGGCATTCATCTGCATCTTTAGGCATCATAATCGATATATTTGGTAAATCTCTAAGGAAGGATATATCAAATACGCCTTGGTGTGTCTCACCATCTGCACCGACTAATCCTGCACGATCAATTCCAAATGCTACATTTAAGTTTTGACGGCAAATATCATGCACAACTTGGTCAAAACCTCTTTGCAAGAATGTGGAATAAATCGACAAGAATGGTTTTAGCCCTTGAGTTGCTACACCACCAGCTAATGTCGTTGCATGCTGTTCAGCAATTCCTACATCAAAAAGCCTGTCCGGAAATTTCTTTTTAAAATCTTCAAGTTTTGAACCAACTGTCATCGCAGGAGTTATAGCCACTACATCTCGGTCTTTGTCGGCAACTTTCATAAGTGTATCGCTTACAATTTTACTCCAACCAGGACCATTAGACGCTTTTTTCATACTTTCTCCTGATTCAATTTTATAAGGGCCAACGCCATGCCATGTTCCAATTTTATCGGATTCAGCTGGTTGGTATCCCTTACCTTTTTTGGTTATGACATGAACGAGTATTGGTCCTTCTGTCTTTTTAGCATATTGAATGGAATTAAATAAATCATCAAAATCATGCCCATCAACAGGTCCATAATAAGTGAATCCCATTTCTTCAAAAAACATGCCTGGCACAACTAAATACTTCATACTGTCTTTAACACGTTCAGCAGCAGTGGCTAAACGACCGCCAACAGCCGGTACTTTTTTCATAAGCCATTCAAGCTCATCTTTAACCCAATTGTATTTTTGCCCGCTTCTTAATCTACCTAGTATATTGTGGAGCGCACCAACGTTTGGAGCAATCGACATTTCATTATCATTTAAAATTACAATTATATTCTTCTTTTCACTTCCAATATGGTTTAAAGCTTCTAAAGCCATGCCACCAGTTAAGGCACCATCACCTATAACTGGCACAACAGAATGGTCCTCTCCTTTAATATCCCTAGCAATTGCCATACCCATTGCAGCAGATAAAGAAGTTGAACTATGCCCTGTTTCCCAAATATCATGTTCGCTCTCATTCATTTTCGGGAAACCACATAGACCTTTGTATTGTCTTAATGTTGAAAATTGATCAGTTCTACCTGTTAACATTTTATGAACATAAGATTGATGTCCTACATCCCAAATAAATTTATCTTTAGGGCTATCAAAGGCATGATGCAACGCTAATGTTAATTCTACTACACCTAAATTAGGTCCTAAATGTCCTCCAGTAACAGACAGTTCTTGTATTAGGAACTGTCTAATTTTTTCACTTAAACCTTTAAGTTCTTCAATTGATAATGCTTTAATATCTGAAGGATGTTTAATTTCTTTAAGATCCAAGTGGACCACTCACCTTTATACTATATTTCTTGCTTATTATTTTTCTTTTTTAATGAAGGTAAAATTCGTATATTCAGTTTATTTTCTACAAAAAATGCTAATTTACCTGCAAACAATATAATTTGTGTGGATTTCGTCATTGCTAATGTTTTTCCAAAAGCCTTACCACCAACAGTAAGTGCTGCTACAATGCTAGTTAACACAATTGAAAGGGTTGGTCTCCCTGTATTAAATACATCAACTAATTGTGTTACCACTAATGCCGCAGCTGTACCACTAACAATACCAGCAATATCACCAATTACATCGTTACAAAACGATGCAAAACGGTCAGCATTTCTGACAATAACAATTGATTCTTTTGCACCTGTCACTTTTTCGGCTGCCATGGCATGAAAAGGTTGTTCAGTCGCAGCAGCTGCTGCTATTCCCATCATATCAAACACAACGCCTATAAAAACAATAATAAATACAATAATTAATCCAATTGTCCATATTGTCCCGTCTAAAGCGACATTAGATACAATTGAAAAAATGGCCGCTAACACGAAAGTGATAACGGCGATACTTATACTAAAATTTAGTGATCTTTTTAAAGTTTTTCTATTCATAAATACCTCGTAGTTGTACAAATTAAAAACAAACACTTTATATGTAGATAGGGATGGTCACTTAAAAGGTAAATATTGCGGCTTAGGTCCAGTAGGTTTTCCCAATCCGGTGCCGTGTGTTGCCACATCGGTGGTTCCCCTTTAAACCGAACTTAACTGCGTCACCACAGCTAGACTGGACTACCACTTAGTCCACACTACAATCCCTTTTAAGTGTCCCGAGAACAGTCTAGGAGTTTTCCTCGACAGTCTTTAACCACTTCCTAGCCTCTTTTGCAGTGTTTATTTCATACAATGTCAACAGCACGTCCTCGGTGGCCATCCGATTCAATGCTTTTAATTGTAATCCCCTAAACACCACTCAAGGCAGGCTACGCTGCAAATAAGGATCCTAACCTTATAGTGCAGGTTCATACCCCATTTCGTACCCCATTAAGCGCGATTAATGGGGCACAATAATGGGCCTCCGCGGAAGTAGGGTCAACGCCCACATGCCTTTGTGGATCGCCCTACAACCTTAACTCCCAGCATTGACCCAAGGCTGGGCGCCTCAAGCCAACACCAGGAACTTCATCGATGTGCCCTTTGGCGGATTTTTAGGCCCGCCTTCAGAAGTGGAGGACCGACTAGAATACTGCACCACCCCTATTGCAATGACTATTTTACCATATTCGGGCGATTGTAACAATTATTTGGGGTTAAGAATGACGATTACCAAAGACATCTAATAGTTCTAACAATAAAGGCTGATCAATACCTGACTCACCATACTTCTCCTTAGCTAATCCCATATATTTCTCTTTTATTTTCATTGCTTCATCTAAACCTAAAATTTGAGGATATGTGCTTTTATTACGTTCTTCATCGCTGCCAACAGGTTTACCAATAACAGCTATATCACCCTCAACATCTAAAATATCATCTTGTATTTGAAAAACTAACCCTAAATATTTACCAAATTCATCTAAAGCTTCTATTTGGGGAGGTGTTGCCCCGCCTAAATATGCTCCAATTTTAATTGCTGCTCTAATAATGGCCCCTGTTTTGAGCTGATGTATGTCATTTAACTCAGTTTCTTCTAATTGCCTGTCTTCTGCTTTTAAATCTAAATGTTGGCCAGCAATCATTCCTTCATAACCAGCAGATTGACTTAACTGTTGGATCGTATAAATTTTTTCTTCTGCTTCCAATTGCGAGGACGTGGAAACGACATTAAATGCGTAAGTTAAAAGTCCATCACCAACTAATATAGCAGTTGCTTCATCAAATCTGCGGTGTAAGGTTGCTTGCCCTCTGCGAAAATCATCATCATCCATAGCTGGCAAATCATCATGGATTAATGAATATGTATGAATCATTTCTAACGCTATTGCAGGATCAACAATCTTATCTGTATTATTTTTGAAAGCTTCATAAGTCACCATCATTAAGATTGGTCTTAGCCTTTTCCCCCCCGCTTCAATGGAATAAAACACAGCCTGTTTGAAATCATCTGGGATGTTTAATTGATTTAACCTATCGATTAGTATGGAATTAAGATTAAGTTGCTGGTCTTTAATATATTGTTCAATCACGATTAGATTCTTCCTCCATTTGATATGGTACAGCTTCACCTGACTCTTTCATAACTTCAGTGATTTCTTCTTCAACTGATTGTAATTTTTGATTACAATAATTCGACAACTTCATACCTTCTTTATAGTATTCTATAGCTTGTTCAAGCGGAACATCACCTTCTTCTAACTTCTCAACAATACCTTCAAGCTTTTGCATCGCTTGCTCAAACGTCAATTCTTGTTTTTGGTTATCATCAGTCATAGCTATTCTCCTCCTTTGTTTCAATTCCAGAAACTTGACAGTCAATCAATCCATCCTTTATTGAGATTTTTAACGCGTCACCTTCGGCTACCTGCCTTGTTGACTTAATAATCTCATCGCCTTTAAACGTGATGGAATATCCCCTCTTCATCGTTTCTAATGGATTTAATATGGATAATTTGTTTAATTGATTTTGGAATTGACTGTTTTGATTGGTTATTTCTTTTTTTATTGCTTGATTTAAACGATTTTTCTTATAGGATAATTCTTGGCTCTGCTGAAGTACCATTGACATTGGTTTAAACGTAAAAAGCCGCTTTTGTGACTGATTTAGTTCTGTTTGTTTTTGTCTAAAATAAGTTTTGATTGTTCGATTAAGTCTTTGTACATGCCGATCTAAATCCTGTTCCTTTTGCCTTGTTAAATGAATTGGATATTTAAATGCATATGCCTGATTTAGGGACCTTAACCTGTCTTTATATGAATTTAAACGATACTGTAAGGTTTGTTGCAGCCTGTTAGTGTCTGTTAACAACTGCTTTTTAAGATCTAAAATTGAAGGTACAGCTAATTCAGCAGCTGCAGTTGGAGTTGGCGCTCTTAAATCTGCAACAAAGTCACTAACTGTGAAGTCTGTTTCGTGTCCCACGGCTGAAATAACTGGAATTTTAGATGAAGCAATTGCTCTTGCTACAACCTCTTCGTTAAATGCCCATAACTCCTCAATTGAGCCTCCACCTCGACCGACAATAATCGTATCAAATTGATTTATTTTATTAGCAAACTGAATCGCACGAACAATGGAAGGTGCAGCTTGTTCACCTTGAACAGATACAGGGAAAATGGTCCGTCTAGCATTTGGATATCGCCTTTTTAAAGTGGTTATAATATCACGAACGGCAGCCCCTGTAGGAGATGTGATGATTGCTATCCGATTTGGGAATTTAGGTATTGGTCTCTTTCGTTCTTGATTGAATAGTCCTTCGAATTCCAATTTCTTTTTCAATTCTTCGTAAGCTAAAAATAATGCGCCAATTCCATCTGGCTGCATACTCTGAACATATATTTGATACTGCCCTTGAGGTTCATAAACAGATAAATCGCCTCTGACTAACACTTTCATTCCATTTTCAGGTTTAAATTTTAAATAACGGTTTTGTGAGGCAAACATCACTGCTGAGATTCTTGCATTTTGATCTTTTAGTGTAAAATACATATGTCCTCTTGAGTGATGGTTAAAGTTTGAGATCTCCGCTTGAAGCCAAACATTTTTCAGATGTGAATCCGTATCAAATTTACGTTTAATATATTTGGTCAAAGCTGTAACAGTCAAATATTGTTTCTCCACTCGTAAAACTCCCTTTTATATGAAGCTTTTTGCAACTTTAACAGTATTATGTAAAAGCATTGTAATTGTCATTGGGCCGACACCTTTTGGAACGGGGGTAATTTTCTGTACTTTATCTTTAACCGCTTCAAAATCAACATCACCAACTACCCTACCATCATCTAAAAATGTATTTCCAACATCAATGACGACTGCTCCTTCTTTAACGTCTTGTGCCTTAATGGTAGCTGCTTTACCTGTTGCAACTATTAGAAGGTCAGCTTGCCTTGTAATTTTAGATAATTGTTCAGTCTTAGAATGACAGTACGTTACCGTTGCATCTTGATTTAAGAGTAACTGCCCTACTGGTTTTCCGACAATGTTACTTCTTCCTACAACAACTGCATGTTTCCCTGATAAATCAACTTGATAGTATTCTAACAGTTTCATAATCCCTAGTGGTGTACAGGGTACTAATGAATCATGACCAATTTGCATTCTTCCAATATTAATTGGGTGAAATCCATCTACATCTTTAACAGGGTCAATATATTCAAGCACTCGTTTTTCATTAATATGATTAGGAAGAGGTAGTTGAACTAAAATACCATGTACTGTATTGTCTTCATTCAATTTATTGATCTGTTCAAGTAGTTCATCTTCAGAAATATTTTCATTCAATTCGATGACTTGTGATGCTATTCCTACCTTATGACACGCTTTTTGCTTCATTCTAACGTATGTTTTTGATGCGGGGTTTTCACCGATAATTAACACAGTTAATTTAGGGTGAATGTCGCTATCTATTAATACATTAACATCCTCTTTTATATTTTCTCGCATTTCATTTGCGAGGACATTTCCGTACATAATTGTTGCAGGCATCTTTTTCACCTACTCTCTCTTACATAAATTTAGACAGAACGCCGTTTATAAACTTACCTGACTGATCTTCATTAAATCGTTTCGCTAACTCCACAGCTTCGTTGATTGTAACTTCTCTAGGTACATCGTCAACATAAAGCATTTCATAAACAGCGATTCTAAGTACCGTCTTTTCAACCGTTGCAATACGATTAAACGACCATTTTTCGAGTTTATCCGAAATAGCTTGATCTATTTCACTTAAGTGTTCTAACACGCCTGTTATCAGTTTTTTACTGTAATCATTTAAATCTTCTAATGTTTCACTAATATGATCTATTGAAACATCTTTATTGATATCTATTTGGTATAATGCTTGAATAGCTTTTTCTCGAGCAAAAGTTCTTTCTTTCATAATTACTTCTCCTTTAGGTGTCAAATATCCTTTTATATCCTACCACGTTCAATATTAGTTTACCATGATTTTTATGTGTTAGTAACAATTCCAAAAGACGTTAAAGAACTTAGTTTACATAAAAGTTATTAGGTACTAAGGAAAATGAACGAAGTAGCGATTATACGCCTATAAACATCTCAATAATTGAAAAAACTTGCTAGGGATTCCCCAGCAAGTTAGATGATCATACATTATGACTTTGTTTCTTGATTTAATTCATCTTGTTTATCCTCAATTTGAACACCAACAACATGAACGTTTATTTCCAGAATTTCTAGTGCTGTCATATTTTTTAATGTTGAACGAATACTGTCCTGAATCTTTTGTGCTACAGTTGGTATTGAGATGCCATAATCCAATACAGTAAAAACATCAATGACAATACCTTGTTCAGATAAATCCACTCTTACACCTTTACCGTGCTTTTTCTTACCGAAGCGTTCAGTTACGTTGGATGCTAAATTGCCACGCATATTTGCAACGCCAGACACTTCATTAGCAGCAATACCAGCTATCACTTCAATAACTTCAGGTGCAATTTCAACTTTTCCTAGCTGATCGTCACTTACGTTAAGTAGTTGCTTATCTTCCATTTAGTTCACCTCTTCAGACGATTCTTCAGATAATACATCATACTCTTCTAGGAATTTAGTGTTAAATTCCCCACCAACAAATACAGGGTGATTCATCATACGTTTGTGGAATGGAATGGTGGAATGAATTCCTTCAATGATAAATTCATCAAGAGCACGATTCATTCTTTTTACTGCTTCTTCTCTAGTATTACCATAAGTGATTAATTTTGCAATCATCGAATCGTAGAAAGGCGGAATATTCCACCCAGAATAAGCAGCAGAATCTACTCGAACGCCTAAGCCGCCTGGTGAAAGATACATTTCAACTTTTCCTGCTGAAGGCATAAAATTACGGAAAGGGTCTTCCGCATTAATACGGCATTCTATTGCCCAGCCCTCAAACTTAATATCTTCTTGCTTGAAGGAAAGTTTTTCTCCATTGGCAACTTTAATTTGCTCTTTAATCAAGTCTTTGCCTGTGACCATTTCAGTAACAGGGTGTTCCACTTGAATTCTAGTGTTCATTTCCATGAAATAAAAAGTACCTCGTTTACGATCATAGATAAACTCAATCGTACCAGCACCTACATAATTAACTGCTTCTGCTGCTTTAACAGCAGCATTTCCCATTTCTTGACGTGTCTTTTCATCAATGGCCGGAGAAGGTGTCTCTTCGATTAATTTTTGTAAACGACGCTGAATTGTACAATCACGTTCACCTAAATGTACTGTGTTTCCGTGTTTGTCAGCCAGCACTTGAATTTCAACGTGGCGAAAATCTTCAATAAATTTCTCAAGATATACGCCAGGATTACCAAAAGCTGTTTCTGCTTCGTTTTGTGTTAAACGAATCCCTTTAACTAGCTCTTCTTCATCTCTAGCGACGCGAATACCTTTACCACCACCGCCAGCAGTTGCTTTTATAATCACAGGATAACCAATTTCCTCAGCAATTTTCTTGCCCTCTTCGGCATTCTGAATGATTCCCTCTGAACCAGGGACTATTGGTACATTTGCGTTACGCATAGTCTCACGGGCAACGTCTTTTGTCCCCATTCTCGAGATGGCATCAGCACTTGGACCAATAAAGGTAACATTACACTCTTCACACATCTCAGCAAAATCAGCGTTTTCAGATAAAAACCCATAACCAGGGTGAATGGCATCTGAATTGGTCAGTTTTGCCAAACTCATGATATTCGTTTTATTAAGATAGCTGTCTTTACTTAGCGTAGGACCTACACAATAAGCTTCATCCGCTAATTGCACATGAAGTGCATCTTGGTCTGCCTCTGAATAAATTGCGACAGTCTCGATTCCTAACTCTTTACAAGCACGAATAACGCGAACTGCTATTTCTCCTCTGTTTGCAACTAATACTTTTTGAATCACGGACAATCCCTCCCTTATTTTTTCTTCACTCTAAATAGTGGTTGTCCGTATTCAACTAGTTCTCCGTTATCTACTAGTCTTTCAACGATTTCACCTTTGACTTCCGCTTCAATCTCGTTAAATAATTTCATTGCTTCAACAATACAGACAACAGAATTTGACTCCACTATGTCTCCTTCTTTCACATATGGGTCATCATCAGGAGACGGTGATTCATAAAATGTACCGACCATTGGTGATACAATTTCATGGTCAAAATCCGTTTGAGAAGCTGGTTTTTCTTCAGTTTTCTCTGATTTAACTTCTTCTTTAGGCTCTTCTGTAACTTCAGCCTTTGGTTCAGCACTAACTGCTTTTGGCTGTTCTACTACTTTTTGTTCAGTATGTGGTTGATTAACAGTTACAACTTCACCATTGCTCTTTTTTAATGTAATCGTGGTACCATTTGATTCATAAGTAAAATCTGAAATAGAAGATTCATCGATCAATTTGATTAATTCTCGAACTTCTTGTACTTTTAGCATAATATTGGCACTCCTTTTACTTTTATTAACAGGTACTAATAATTCCTACTAATTATTGTACGATAAATTGCTTAAAAACTTCAACTTATCTTTTGAATTTTTAAATTCATTAATCGATTAATCTATTATAAACAATAAATCCCATACCGTTTCGATATGGGACTTCTAAAATATCATTATATTTTATACATCATCTTCTTGTAAGCTCACTATAACGTTCATAACTCCAAATTCATCTCTAGCCATTTGCATTAATTGATTCGCATCTGTCTTAGATAATTCCTCTGAAATAACTGTAATTTTAACTGAGTCTTCTTCTTTTTGTACTAATACATCTCGGTAGTCTTTTTCATAACGAATCGTATTTTCCAAAATTGTCTCTTTCTGAGCAACAGTACGAATATCTTGAATCTCTTCCATCGCCTCATTAACTTCTTCTGGTGATGAATTAGATGATGCTAAAACTGATTCCCACTGTTCAATTAATTGTTCTCTAGTATCTTGTTTTTCTAAGCGTGTTGTAGCAAATAGATCATCTACACTCATACCTGATACATCAAGGTTGCTATCTCCATTTTCACCTTCGCCTTCACCATTACCTTCTTCTTTATTACCTTCATTTTCATTGCCTTCATTTTCATTGCCTTCATTTTCATTGCCTTCTTCTTTATTGTTGTCTTCTCCATTTTGATTTTCTTCCGTTTGTTCATCATCATCCGTACCAACCACTTCAACATCATTAGGTGACGTCATATAAAAGACACTTAATACAATTAATAGACTCAACATTGTAATTAACCATACAGTTTGTTTTTTCAATACCATAAATTATTCCTCCTTATCTTTTGGCAAAACTGAAATTCGGTGCGTTGAAACATCTAATAATCTTGATACTGCTTCAACAACCACTTGTTTCTTCTGTGGATTATCAACCCCCTCCGCAATAATTAGGACACCTCTAACGGACGGATATTTCTGTTGAATTAGTAGTGGTTCTTCAGAATTATTTTTTCTAAGAATGACAGTTTGATTTTCTACTGTTTCATCTTCAACTTCTCTTGTACCACCATTTTGATCTGTCTCACTCGTCCGCTGGCTACCTTTTATAGTGTTTTTTTCATAAACTTTGAGTGATGAAGCTTCTAATTGGAGCATAACTTGTACATTTGAAACGCCTTGTAAAGCTTCTAAAGCTGTTGCTAACTCACCTTGCATCTGATTCCTTAATTCACTTGCAACATCATCACCTGAACTCGTTTGACTTTCCTCATTTTTATCAAGAAAGACCTCCTCCTCATTTGTGATGGGAGCTGGTTCTTGCTGATCAGAATTATTCGAGAAAACACTTGAAACAATTAGAAATAGTAAACCCAACAGACCAATAAGAATAATGTATGATCTTTTGGTGGGTCGGTTACTTTCGTCTTTCATTTTTAGAAACCTTTTTAGAGTTTGGAACATACTTACTCCCCTTCCCAAATAAGTTGAATTTGGCTAATTGAAAGATTTAACTTTGATGCCACCATCTTTTTCACTTTTTGTTCTAACGCTCCGTCCTGTTGTTGTTCTTCTTTAGTTGGAATCCGGACAATCTCTATATCTTGAATCTGGTTGTCCATCTTTTTTGTGACATAAAATTTGATAGTTTTGATCTGATCGACGTTAACATCTTCAAGTTTATTTGAATCATCCAAACTAATCTCAACTGTTTGTAAGTCAAGGTTGAATTGCTCTTGTAAGTCTTTCTCAACCAACTCTCTTATTTCCAGTTGTAACTGTTCTAATATATATGCATGTTGTGATGCTTGTATTTCACTTTTTTTAGAATTTATTTCATTTTCTAAATCCTCATCCATCATTTCACTTACCTTCGACTCCCAAGAATCTACGTATTGGTTAGGGTTTATATTAAACAATTGTGTTAATGGATGTAGGAATAACAAGAATATAACTAATCCAAAAACTAGTCTGATAGCTTGGTCATGTTTAGTTGATGGTATGAGAAGAGAAATAATAGTTGCTAGAAAAATAAAAAATACAATTTGCGAAACCCAATTTGATATAAACGACAAATGATCACCTCTTATCGAACCATCAAAGTTAAATTACCGACTATTATGAGCATGACTAGTGCAAAAAAGAACATGATTGATACTGCTAACAAAGCTGCCAATATATAAAAAATATGTTTTCCCATCGTTTCGATTGCATCTGTAATTGGTCCATCTGCAACTGGTTGTAATAAAGCTGCTGATAATCTAAAAATTAATCCTAGAACAAAAACTTTTAATACCGGAAATAGCGTAATAATTAATATCAAAACAACCCCAGCTATTCCGATAGAGTTTTTTAATAGAACGGATGCTGATAAAACTGTGTCTGTTGCATCCGTGAACATTCTCCCAATGACTGGAATAAAGTTGCTCGTTACAAATTTTGCAGCCCTAATTGCAACCCCGTCTGCTACTGCTGCATTAACCCCTTGAAGAGACATAATTGAGATAAACAGGGTCAAGAACACACCTAATATAATGAATGCAACCTGTTTAATAAGGTCTGCTAATTTTGTCACGTTATATTCGTTGTTGATTGTGCTAGCAATGTTTAAAATAGCTGATAGGAAAAATAAAGGTAAAACAACTTTGCCAATTAAAATTCCACTAACCTGCACAAAAGTTAGAATAACTGGAGAAAAAAATGCCACTGAGGCCACATTACCGAACGCTGCCATAAGACTTAACATTAAAGGCAACAGAGCTAGCATGAAATTACCCATTCCGTCGATAGCACCAGTTGTATATTGAACGGCATTATAAAAGCTAGTAACTGCAATCGTTAATAAAACACCAAAAATAACTAGATAACTAACTTTTGATACCGTTTTATTTTCAAAAGAGCCGATTAATAACTTTAAAAAGACACTTAATAACGTTAAAAAAATCAACATCCCTAATAATTTTCCGTTAACAATCCACTCATCAACGAAGAATTTAATAATTCCCGAGAACCAGTACTTAATTGAAAAGACAGATCCATCTTGAACCGAGTCAAGCCAATGATCTTGGTCTGAAAAAGGTAGATATTCTCTGTAGTTAGCAAGTATTTGCTGCCATTGAGCTTGCATTTCTTCACTTTCTGCCCACTCTTCAGGCACTTTAAAAAGTTGCTCTTGTTGTTCAGTTGCTGAAGCGTTTGATGCAAAAATCATAACGATGAATACAGCGCAAATGACGGTGAACGATATTTTCTTCATAAGACGATCCCTTCTAACCAGGTATAAAATTCATTAACGTCTCGAGAACTGCGATGAATATTGGAAGTGCAAACAATAATATGAATATTTTTCCAACAAGTTCAACCTTAATGGCAATAGCTTCTAAATCTGCATCTTTTAATAACTGAGCTGTGAATTCTGTTATATATGCAATCCCAATTACTTTAAAAATGGTGTCTAGATGAAGTAAGGATACATTGAACCGAGAAACAATTTGCTGTATGACATCAAACAACTGAGATACCTTGTCCAATATAAAAATGAATACAATTACACCAGTAATTACAATTAATAAAAATCCAATCGTCTCATGTTTCTCACGCACTAGAATAATTAACATCGCTGCTACTATCACAACGGATAACAACTGAAGTATTTGCATTACATAAATAAACCTCTAATAATCTGTAATAGAAATACGGATTTAATCTGTTGGAATAATCTCGATAGATGATCGACAACAATGACGAGTACGATGACAAATCCAATTAAAGTTGCCCAATGTGCAATATCTTCTTTACCCATTTGTTTTAAGATTGTGTGAATCATAGCAACGACAATTCCAATTCCAGCTACTTGAAATAATAAATATACATCGGTCATCTATCTTAACCTCCCATTTGTTATATAAAGATCAAGGTTAGTAATAATCCGAACAATACTCCTAGTGCGCGAAACATATTAGAAAATCGCTTCTCCTCTTCTGATGCATCACCTAACTCTCTTTGAAGATGGGCTTTAGCCAGTTGAATCTGTTTTTGTTGTTGTTCCAAATTGTGAATACCTAGTGTTTGACCAAACTGAATAATAATTTCTTTTTCTCGTTCTTTCATGGCAGTATGGTGCCATTTTTTATTCAATGTTTGCTCCCAAATGGTGTGTAATGACTCATGGCTATTAACGACAATTTCAGATATATCATAAAAAATATAGCCTAGCGGAGGCGTCAATTGCTTTGAAATTTTATATAAAACTTGGTGAATGGGTTCTTGTCCGTAAACCATCTCAGCTTCCATGATTTGTAGAGCATGTAACAGTTCGCGAATTTGTTTAGGGCGTTTAGAATAATTTCTAGCGATATCGATTCCGACCCACGTGCACGTGAACAGTATCAAGATGGCTCCAATCCATTTCATTGCGATTTCCCCTTATGTCAAAATTAATGATATTGAAATCATTATTATAGATATGCTTTACTTGTCCAGGTTCATTCTCGTAATCTAATAAAATATATCGATCAAAGACTTGCTCTTGAAATAACGGATTTAAAGAAGGGCGCCTTCTTATATCATCTAATGTATATCCATGAATACTACAAATTACCTGTACTCCTGCGAAGACAGCTTCCTGAATACTTTTAACATCCAGTTCATCTCCTATTTCATCAACTGCCAAAACTTCTGGTGACATTGAGCGGATCATCATCATCATCCCTTCTGCTTTAGGACAGTCTGCCATCACGTCCGTTCGAATACCAACATCATGTTGAGGAACTCCTTCGTAAGGTGCAGCAATTTCTGAACGCTCGTCAATTAACGAGACTCTCAATCCTTTTTGGTTCTTAGTCCCATCACTTATTAACCTAACTACATCACGTAATAGTGTCGTTTTACCTGTTTTGGGTGCACCAATTAACATGGTGTTAAATATTTTTCTCGAACTTTGATTATAGATAGCAGATATGATTGATTTTCCGGATCCTTTATGCTCTTTAGCAACCCTTATATTAAAGGATGAGATGTGCGTAATAGCCTGAACTTTTCCATTTGATAAAGAAACCTTACCGGCAATACCAATACGATGTCCCCCGCGAATTGTAATATAGCCATTTCTTAATTCTTCTTCCATGCGATAGACCGAATGTTGGCTAATTTTGCCCAAAAATTCCTTGGCTTCATTTTCAGTGAAAATAAATTGTTTATTGAAATCTGTGTGATTATGAAAGACAAACTCAATCGGTTTATTAATTCTTAGCCTGATTTCTTCCAATTTCTTCAATTTAAAATCATCATACTGAGTGATGATTTGTTTAAGCTCAACGGGTAACATATTTAAAATTTCATTCATTGCCTGTCCTCCTATTTGATATCACTATTCTATGAATGCTATCTCTTGAATATGAAAAAATAGTATAGTTAATCTATTAAAAGTTATATATAAAACATTTTTTGGTCATATGTTTACTTAATCATTTTTTTGCAAATAAAATAAAAAACACCCTGAAAGTTAGAAATAAATCTAACCTTCAGAGTGCATTAATGTTAGTTATTTAGTTTGCGCGTGACACGTATTTTCCGTCAGTGGTGCTAACCACTAACATATCTCCTTTATTAACAAAGAATGGAACTTGAACCGTGTAACCAGTTTCTAAAGTTGCAGGTTTTGTACCGCCGCTTGCAGTATCACCTTTTACGCCTGGTTCAGTATCAACTACTTCTAGTTCCACATTATTAGGCAATTCAATTCCTAAGGTGTCACCATCATACATTAAAACGGTCACTTCCATATTTTCTTTCATAAAGTTAAGTTCAGATTCAATTGTTTTAGTAGGGATTTCAATTTGTTCGAATGTTTCAGTATCCATAAACGCGTGATTATTACCATCTGCATATAAATACTGCATTTTACGACGTTCTAAGTGAGCTTTGTTAACTTTTTCACCAGCTCTAAATGTTTTTTCCTGTATGCTACCATTTTCTAAATTTCTAAGTTTAGAACGAACAAATGCCGCTCCCTTACCTGGTTTTACATGTTGGAATTCGATTACTTGCCAAATTGAGTTATCGAGTTCAATCGTTAGTCCAGTTTTAAAGTCATTTACAGAAATCATTAGTTTGCCTCCTCAATTATTATAAGATTATAAGTTCCTTCTTAGAAAATGTTAAGGTTTCATTTCCATCCTCAGTAATAACCGTATCATCTTCAATACGACATCCACCTACATCTGGCACGTAAATACCAGGTTCAACTGTAACAACCATCCCTGGTTTGAGGACTGTATTTGAGCGATAAGATAATCCCGGACCTTCATGTACATCCATACCTAGCCCATGACCCGTTGAGTGTCCAAAATAGTCACCATAACCTTTTTCTTTAATATAATCACGTGTTAACGCATCAGCTTCAATTCCTGTCATTCCAGCCTTCGTATGCTTCATGCCACGTTTTTGTGCTTCCAATACTACATCATATATTTCTTTTAGCTTGTCGTCAATTTCTCCAACCGCAACTGTTCTTGTAATGTCAGAACAATAACCCTTGTATAAGGCTCCGAAATCTAAGGTAACTAACTCTCCTGATTGAATTTCTTTTTCAGAAGCAACACCGTGCGGAAGAGCAGAACGATAACCAGATGCTACAATAATATCGAATGAAGACGACGTTGCTCCTTGGCGGCGCATAAAGAACTCTAATTCATTTGAAACATCGATTTCTTTAACACCTGGTTTTATGTAAGACAAAATATGTTCAAATGCGTCATCCGCTATTTTAGCAGCTTCCTTAAGAACTTGCAGTTCATCTTTGGACTTTATCAATCTTAAATCTTCAATAAGACCTGATACAGGTTCAAATTCTGCCTTCAAGTGATCGCGATAAGTTTCATATGTAGAATAAGTCATAGTTTCTTTTTCAAAACCTAAGCGTTTAATGTTTAAATCTTCAACTTGTCTCGCTACTTCCTCATGAATTGGTCCTTTGTGTTCAATAACTTCAAAGCCCTTAACTTCTTCATTAGCTTGAACAGTATAACGGAAATCTGTAATGAATAATGCCTGATCCGCTGTCACAATTACTACTCCAGCTGTTCCCGTAAAGCCTGTTAAGTAACGTCTGTTCTTCCCGTTTGTAACTAATAAACCATCCAGATTATTTTCCTTCAATTTCCCTCTTAATTGTTTTAATTTAGCTGTCATTAATACTCTCCCTCTCTTTTTTTAATATTTTTGTCATAGCAAAAGCTGCAACCAAATAACTTTCCACTCCAAACCCTACAATTTGGCCAGCAGATACAGGTGCAATGAATGATTTCTCTCGGAACTTCTCTCGGTTATGTACATTAGAGATATGCACTTCAATAACAGGAGGAGCAATTGCTTCTACTGCATCTCGAAGTGCTACACTCGTATGAGTATAAGCTCCGGGGTTAAACAAGACTCCTGAATAACTTTCATGCGCCCTATGCAATTGATCAATTAAGTCTCCTTCATGATTAGATTGATACGATTCCAGTTCAATTGAGTGTGACTCAAAAAACTCTCTTACGTTCAATACAATATCATCTAGTGAATGATCACCATAATAAAATGGGTCTCGTTGACCTAAAAGGTTCAAGTTTGGTCCATTCAGTAATAATACTGGTTTCATAGCCATTCCCCTCAATATTCTGTCTATTTATTAGTTTATCATAATTATGCTTCTTTTTGGACATCATTCGTTTCAATTCGACGATCATGATATTCATAAGAAATCGTATAACCCACAAAGACACCGTATAATATAAATAAACAGATTGTCGTCACAATTGTATCACTAGATAACTCATAAAATGTAGGAACAAAATAAAATAGAGGGTTCATAATGATGAATACAAGTACCCACAATCCAATCCCGAACATAATACCAGGCATCATCCCATGAAGTTTTTTCATAAATAAATAGTAAACTAACGCTGGCACAGCACCTAATAAGGTTAAAATGCCAAGGCTAATTAATTCACCTGTGATTCCTTCAGTCCAACTCCCCGCGAAAAAGGACCTTAAAATAAATGAAGCATGAGAAACCTCAGAAAAAGCGAAAAAATATGATATAGTTCCGACTATTCCCCATATAAAAGCCCCCACCACTCCGCAAAATAGACTTTTTAAGAATACAGAACGTTTGCTTTCATCTTGTTGATTCGACATATTCATCCCTCCATGTCAAATAGTGTGCACGTTTAAGGCCGAATCATACCACATGACATTGCTATGTACGTTTGACGAAAATTTTAGTAAAATATTATTATAATGCCGTATATTACTTGAATAAATTGGTAAGATAATTAATAATAGAACAGTTATGCGAAAGGAGTCTATCATGGGGCAAAGTGCAAAATACATCGTTTATAGTATAATTGGTTTAGCCATTTTTGGACTCATTTATAATTTAATAGTTAATCCCGTAAGTTTTTTTAAAAGTATACTAATGATGCTAGGTTTTGCTGTTCTATTTGGCTTCATCATTTATTACTTTTTAATCGGTAGACATAAAGGTGGCCAAGATCGTAATTATCGTAAGGCAGTCAAACAATCCAAAAAGAAATATTCTCAAAATACGGTACCTTTTACAAAACGTAACGGACCAAGCAAAATTCAACGGACAAATAAAAAAGCTTCTCATCTAACTGTTATTAAAGGGAATAAAAAATAGCTGAGCCTATTAAGGTTCAGCTATTTTTTATGACATCCCATGAACTGAAATGCTTCTTGGCGCTCTCCTTACCGATATTGTAAAGGTAATCTTTCTTCTCTTGGCTTAAATCAAAATCAGTTGCATTAACTTCATCATTAATAGGGATAAACATAATATTTTCCGCTTCTTTATTAGATATGTATTTAGTATCATGTGCATGAATCATAGTTGAAACAATTGCGGGTAACATATCAAATGCTGTTTTAATTTTTTGGCCCGGTACTACCGGATCATTTGAGCTTAGTTTAATTCCCAATGACGGCCGATTGTTCTTTAACTTTTCTTGCTTAAATACCCAATATGGAAAATTACTCAATGTCCCACCGTCTACAAAGACGCACTTATTAACGTGATTCGTCTTCAAATTTATGGGCTGAAAGAAATATGGAATGCTTATACTAATTCTAACAGCTTTAGCAACTGAAAACATACTAGAGTCAATCCCATATATGTTTTCCAAATCATCTGGAAATATAGCAATTCTTCCATTTGTGATATCCGCTCCGACTATGTATAAGTTATCATTAAGATCTGCGAAAGTATGGACCCCTTTAGCTTTTAATAAGTCTTCAATCCAATTTTCTATATAATCCCCTTGATATAACCCTAATCTAAAATATAACCATAGCCATTTCACGAGTGGGATATGTTTTGCAATTGGATGAGGATCTAAAAACTTCTCAGTATCAATTTGATCAATAATTGTTTTTAATTCACCAGGTTTATACCCAGCAGTAATAAGTGCAGCAATTAATGCACCTGAGGAAGCACCCACAATCCGTTTGAAACGGATGTCTTGTCGTTCACACTCATCTAAAGCCCCCAAAAATGCGAATGCTTTGATACCGCCACCGGAAAAAACGCCATCCACTTCCATTGCGATCCCTCCACCCATTCATGCACATATCATTATATGAGTGGATTGTATTATTTATAACTAGATAATGCTAAACCCCAACAAATATTGTAGAGCCTAAAAAGTTTAAAATTTTATACAATTCTAGCCAAAAAAAGTGCCTGGTATAACCAGACACTTTAAGCTTATAACCCACATTTCAACTGTGCGCCGCAATTAGTACAAGTGTTACAACCACCAACATCTTCTACACTACCCTTACGACACACAGGGCAAGTATCACCAATTTCAGAACCTATGTTAACATTCGTTTTATCTAACTCTTGTACTGTCTCCATTAAAACGACTTTCTTCTCTTCTTCTTCGAATAATTCTTGTTGCTCAGAGAAATCATTTTCCTCAGCTTTTAGCGTTAAGACTTGTGTATCACGACTGCCATCTACATAGACTGTACCACCTTTGGCTCCACCTTTATACAGGCGACGATACACTTTCTCAACTTGATCAACGCGGTAACCTTTTGGAGCATTAACCGTTTTTGAAATTGAACTATCGACCCAGCGCTGAATGACACACTGTGTGTCAGCATGTGCTTCAGGTGATAATTCCATTGCTGTAACAAACCATTTAGGAAGCTCGTCTTTAGATGCTTCAGGATGCTCTTTATAATACTCTTCAGCTATGTCCGCTTTTACTTCAATAAATTTACCTAACCGTCCGCTACGGTAATAAGTAAAAGAGAAGTATGGTTCAAGACCAGTAGATACACCTACCATAGTTCCTGTCGAACCAGTTGGCGCAACCGTTAGTAAATGTGAATTTCTTATGCCGTATTTTAGAATACCTTCTTTTACATCTTCAGGCATTTTATCCATATAACCTGTACTAATGAATCTTTCACGTAGCATTTGTGTTTCTTGTTCTGTTTCTCCAATTAAGAAAGGGAAACTTCCTTTTTCTTTAGCGAGCTCGATCGATGTACGGTAAGCCGTTGTTGCAATGGTTTCAAAGATTTGATCGACCATTTGATTTCCTTCTTCAGATCCATATTCAGTCTCGCAATAGATCAATAAATCATGAAGTCCCATAACACCTAAGCCGACACGGCGCTCACCTAATGCTTGCTTGCGATTTTCATCTAAGAAATAAGGTGTTGCATCAATGACGTTATCTTGCATTCTAACTCCAACTTCAACTGTCTTCTTCAGTTTGTTGAAATCAGGTTGTTTTAATTGTTTATCAGCTATATTCGCCAAGTTCACCGCTGCTAAATTGCAGACAGAAAATGGTGCGAGGGGTTGCTCACCACAAGGATTTGTTGCCACTACTTTCTGGCCATAAGCTTTAGCGTTTGTTTCTTTATTCGCATTATCAATAAAGAAAATACCAGGTTCAGCAGAGTACGTAGCACAAATGTTAATTAGATCCCAAAGCTCTTTTGCTTTAATGCGTTTATAAACTCTAATTCCGTAACCTAAGTTTTCCCACTCTCTTACATCACCATATTCATGCCAATGCTCATTGTAATAGTGCATTTCTTCATCTGAATAATTTTCTACGTCAGGAAAACGAAGTTCATACTCACCATCATTTTCTACGGCTTCCATAAATTCATCCGTGATACAAACAGAAATATTGGCACCTGTTAAAAATTCAGAGTTATGAACACTGTATGTTCCGCCGTCTCTTAACTTGGCTTCTGCTTCTCTAATATTTTCATCTGAGAAACCACCTTGTCCTGGAATATGTTTGTAGTTAACGATTCCCTGGTACATATGCTCTTCATTTGTTGTTAACGGCGTAAATTTCAGCTTGTCTTTAGCTAATTGCTGAATCGTTTCATCTTCTATATTTTCTATTAAGTATCTTAAAATTCTAGGATTTTGCATCTTAGAAATAATAAATTCAATGATATCTGGATGCCAGTCATTAAGCATAATCATTTGGGCTCCGCGTCTTGAACCGCCCTGCTCAACTAAATGTGTTAGCTTCGCTATATCATCTAACCAAGATACCGAACCAGATGATTTACCATTTACGCCTCTAGCTAAGGCATTTCTAGGTCTTAATGTAGAGCCGTTCGTTCCTACACCGCCACCACGCGACATAATTTCCATAACTTGTTTTCGGTGATCACTAATTCCTTCTCTAGAGTCTTTCACGAAAGGCATTACATAACAGTTAAAATAAGTAACGTCTGTGTTTGACCCTGCGCCATAAAGAACTCGTCCTGCTGGGATGAAGTTTAAATTGGATAATTCTTCGTTAAATTTCTCATACCATTCTTGTCTTTTTTCAGGTGAGCGTTCCACCTCAGCAAGTCCTGTCGCATTACGTCTTGCGATTTGTTCATAATAAACTTCTAAAGGTTTATCAATGGCACTTATTGGTCGCTCAACAATTCCTGTTTGTTGTTCTTCTACTTTATCCAGTACATGAATAAAATCTTCTTCAACTTTAATTTTTGCCTTTTTAGTTTCATCATTAATTGATACAATAAATCCTGTACCTCTAGCTGGAAATTTAGGGTCATCTTTAACAGTTAGGACAACAAAATCCCCGTCTTTTAATGTTTTCTTTTCTGTGTCTTTAAAAGCATATCGGTCCAGCATCACTAATCGTGATACGCCTTTATGCGTTGTGTTCATCTCGGAAGTAATGGGGTGAACTTGTGGAAATTGTTTAATGTCTTCATTTAAACGCTCCACATCAATTTGGTAGCCCCTGCTTTTTACACCTTGCATGAATCTTCCTCCTCTTCGACAAAATTCTAATGTTTAATTAGATTTGTTGAATTAAACATAACAGAACAACAAAAACAAATCAATATATTGTATTAAGTTTTTTATTTTAACACTATATATGGTATTTGATGCACAAATAATTTATAAAGTCAACTAAAAAAATTGTCGAATTTATAAATAAAAGAAAAGATTAATTAAATACTTTTGATTTTTTACCTTTGAATATTCTAGTTATGCCCTATATAATATAATAGAGAAAGAGAAAAAAGAGAGGGAATCGACATGGAGATTATCTTATCTATATTGCTCGTAATAGCAGCGTTTATTTTAATTGGTGTTATACGTTATATTAGAACTAATAAATTTTTAAACACATTAACTGAATCTCAGTTCAAAGAAGGTTATCGTAAAGCACAATTAATTGATGTAAGAGAACCTAATGAGTTTGAGAGAGGACATATTTTAGGAGCTAGAAACATCCCAATGTCTCAGCTAAAACAACGCCTTCAAGAAATTCGCCCAGATAAACCTGTTTATCTATACTGCCAAAGTGGGCAACGTTCTCTACGTGCAGCAACTGTATTGAAGAAAAAGGGATATCAAGATCTCAACCATCTAAAAGGTGGTTTTCGTAAATGGTCAGGTAAAGTAAAGGTTAAGAAGAAAGGATATTAAAAAAGATTCCAGCTTAGGCTGGAATCTTTTTTATTATATAGAGATTTTATGCTTCATCTCTATAATATCTTAGCACTGGTTTTCTAGCTGCTTGTGTTTCATCTAACCGGCTAATAACAGTTGTATGTGGAGCTTCTTGAACAACTTCTGGGTCATCTTTTGCCTCATTAGAAATTTGGATCATAGCATCAATGAACTCATCCAATGTTTCTTTGGACTCTGTTTCTGTTGGCTCTACCATTAATGCTTCTTCCACATTTAATGGGAAGTAAATTGTTGGTGGGTGATAGCCAAAATCTAATAACCTTTTAGCGATATCTAGGGTCCGTACACCTAATTTCTTTTGATGTTTACCCGACAATACAAATTCGTGTTTACAATGTTGTTTAAATGGTAATTCATATTCATCTTGCAGGCGGCGCATCATGTAATTCGCGTTAAGGACAGCATTCTCACTTACTTGTTTCAATCCATCAGGTCCCATAGAACGAATATACGTATAAGCTCTAACGTTGATGCCAAAGTTCCCGTAATATGGCTTCACTCGTCCAATGGAATCAGGTCGGTCATGATTGAAATAATACTTTTCACCATTAGTTGTTAAAACTGGCTTTGGTAAATATTTAGCAAGCTCTTTTGAAACACCAACTGGACCTGAACCTGGGCCACCTCCACCATGAGGACCTGTGAATGTTTTATGAAGGTTTAAATGCACCACATCAAAGCCCATATCTCCAGGTCTTGTATATCCCATAATGGCATTTAAGTTTGCACCATCATAGTAAAGACGCCCACCAGCATCGTGCACAATTTTAGCCATTTCTAAAATTTCTTCTTCAAATAAACCAAGTGTGTTAGGGTTTGTCAACATCAATGCTGCTGTATCATCACCTACTACACGTTTTAAATCCTCAAGATCAACTAAACCACGTTCATTTGACTTAACAGTTACTGCATCAAAACCTGCTACAGTTGCTGATGCTGGATTTGTTCCATGCGCTGAGTCTGGAACTATAACTTTAGTACGATTATAGTCACCATTTGCTTCATGGAATGCTCGGATCATCATAAGTCCTGTCCATTCACCATGTGCACCTGCTGCAGGTTGTAACGTAACTTCATGCATACCTGTAATTTCAGCTAGAGTCGTTTGTAAATCATACATTAAAGCTAATGCACCTTGTACTGTATCTTCATCTTGATAAGGGTGAATTTGACTGAGCCCTGGAATACGAGCAACATCTTCATTGATTTTAGGATTGTATTTCATCGTACAAGAACCTAATGGATAAAAACCTGAATCTACCCCGTGATTACGTTTCGATAATGCTGTATAGTGACGCATAATTTGAAGTTCACTCACCTCAGGTAAATCTGGTTCTTCTTTTCGAATATATTCAGAACTAAATTCTTGATCGAGATCTACATCTGGTACGTCTTGTTCTGGTAAGCTATAACCTATTCTTCCTTCTTTGCTTAATTCAAAAATAACAGGAAAATCTTTTTGATTAGCCATTCATATCACCCAATTCTGTTACAAATTGTTCGATCTCTTCTTTCGTGCGTATTTCAGTTACAGCAACTAACAGCTGTTGTTCCCACTCACTATTAACCCTTCCTAAATCAAAGCCGCCGATATATCCTTTATCAACTAACTTCTGATTTAGCTGCTTAATATTATGGTTCACTTTCACAACAAATTCATTGAAGAATGATCCACTATAGACAATATCGAAACCTGCTTCTTCAAATTTCTTTTTAGCATATCGAGCTTTTTTCATGTTCAAGACGGCCATTTCCTTAACACCTTGCTTGCCAAGAGCTGACATAGCTACTGAAGATGCAAGGGCATTTAATGCTTGGTTTGAACAAATGTTTGAAGTTGCTTTATCCCTACGGATATGCTGCTCCCTAGCTTGTAGAGTTAAGACAAACCCGCGTTGTCCTTCTTCATCTACCGTTTGACCAACCAAACGTCCAGGCACTTTTCTCATTAATTTTTTAGTGGTCGCGAAATATCCACAGTGAGGTCCACCATACTGCGCTGGAATACCGAAAACCTGCGCATCTCCAACGACAATATCAGCCCCGAATTCACCAGGTGGTGTTAAATAACCTAAAGCAAGCGGGTTACTAGAAACTAACATCATGGTTTTTTTCTGCTTAGAAATTATTTCATTCACTTTCTGCAGGGGTTCCACCTGTCCTAAGAAGTTAGGATACTGAACGACAACACTTGCTGTGTCTTCATCTAATTCATTCTCAAGTTGCTCTAAATCTGTGAGACCATCTTTTACATCGATTTCCACAATTTCAAGGTTAGGTCCTTTTGCATAAGAATGAATGACTTCTAAGGACTCAGGATGAATTGCTTTTGAAACTAATACTTTTTTCTTTCTAGTTTGACCGGCAGATAGATTGACCGCTTCAGCTAATGCCGTTCCACCGTCATACATGGAAGAGTTTGAAACTTCCATGCCAGTCAGTTCACTGATCATTGTCTGAAATTCAAAGATTGCCTGAAGTTCACCTTGCGAAATTTCTGGTTGGTATGGTGTATATGCCGTATAAAATTCCGATCTAGATATGACATGATCAACAATTGAAGGTATGTAGTGTTGATACACACCAGCTCCTAAAAAGGATGTATGGCTCTGTAAATTAACATTTTGATCAGCTAATTGCATTAACTCTTTCTTCAATTCATGTTCATTTTTAGCTGGTTTAATATTTAAGTCACCATTAAAGCGTACTTCTTCAGGAATATCAGCGAATAATTCTTCTGTAGATTCTACTCCAATCCTCTTAAGCATCGCTTGTTTATCTTCTTCTGTCATAGGTATATAACGATGTTGCACAATCATTCACCTCTCTTATTTTCTTTTATAAAATGGTGTAGGAACGACTTTTGCTTGAAGGGTACGTTTTCTTACTTGAATATCTAACAATTCACCTTCATTTGCCAGTTCAGTCTTAACTAACGCTAAGCCGACATTTTTTCCTAAAGTCGGAGATTGTGTTCCTGATGTGACAAATCCTACAGGTTCACCTTCTTTAAATACCTCATAACCATGACGAGGGATGCCTTTGTCAAGCATTTCTATTCCAACCAATTTTCGTTTTGGTCCATTTTCCTTTTGGTCTTTTAAAACTACTTTACCATTAAAGTCAGAATCCTTCTTCACCTTAACAGCAAAACCTAACCCTGCTTCAATTGGTGTTATATCTTTCGAAAGCTCCTGACCATAAAGTGCAAGATTGGCTTCAAAACGAAGTGTATCCCTAGCTCCTAATCCTACTGGTGTCACTCCATCATCCTTGCCAGCTTCTAAAATAGCATTCCAAAGCTCTAAACCGCTTGCTTGATCTATGTAGATCTCAAAACCATCTTCACCAGTATATCCTGTACGAGATACAATAGCTGTATGATTAACTCCTTTGAATGCTACATCTTGCTTAAAGCGGAAGAATTTAATTTCACTTAAGTCATCATCAGTTAGTGCTTGTAATATGGGTTCAGCTTTCGGTCCTTGAAGGGCTAACTGCACGAATTGATCCGAAACATTACTGACTTCTACTGAACCTTCAACATGTTTTTCGATCCATTCAAAATCCTTCTTAGTGTTAGCAGCATTCACAACCAATAGATATTTATTGTCGTCTAATTTATAAACAATTAGATCATCAACAGTTCCACCATCTTCATAACACATAATGGTATATTGTGCTTGGTTGACGGAAACTTTAGATACATCATTGGTTAGTAGTTTTTGTAAAAACGTTTCACTATCAGAACCCTCAACTAAAATTTCCCCCATGTGAGATACGTCAAATAGACCTGCTTTCTCACGAGTTGCGTGGTGCTCATCTTTAATACCGATAAACTGTACTGGCATTTCCCAGCCGCCAAAATCTACTGTTTTCGTGTTGTAAGCTGGAAAAATAGGTGTACGTTTTAATTCTCCCATTATTCATCCCTCCATTTTTAAGCATTAAAAAAGAGAATACCAAATTAAGGATTCGGAATTCTCTCTGTCCTGTCACCTGAAAGTTTCGTAATACATAAGCATTACTTGCATCTTTGGTGGCTTCTAATGAAGCACTCTCCAGAGTAGCGTCTGACAAGAGTCTTTTTGCCTGAGAGATTCATACGAAACAATCGTACTTGCTCCGTCGGCGCCACAAAAATGGTCTCTCCCCTTGTCTTCATTCGCCTAATAGTATTCTATTTTTTGTACATAATATTAATATACTTGTGTCACATTATAGCATATGTCTCCTAGTTGTGTAAGCGACTACAACAAATTTAGATAAGATGTTTTTAAATTTTAAAAATATAAAACTACGTAATGAGAGGAGTATAATTAATGAACATTGTTATTCATGATGATGAATTACAGTCTCTTGAAGAAAATTTAAATCAATACTCCATTAGTGATTGGAATACATTCAAACAAGCGTACACAATTAGTCAAATGAAAATGACCTTGAAAGACCGTTTAACTTGTATGCAGTATTTAACGGATTTGGATTTGATGCCCCACCAACTAGAAGCCGTTAATAAAGTTCTACACCAAATGCATGGGCGTGCGATTCTTGCAGACGAAGTTGGTTTGGGCAAAACCATTGAAGCCGGGGTTATTTTAAAAGAACTAATGGTTAAAAATCTAGTTAAAAAAGTATTAATCTTAGTTCCTTCATCCTTGATTAGACAATGGGAAATTGAACTTCAACAACGGTTTTACATACCTGCTAAAGCTAAACACCGTTCTTACCCTTGGCAAGCTTATGATATCGTTGTTTCGTCTATAGACCTTGCAAAAAAAGAGCCTCATGCTAGTGAGATTCTCTCGCAAGAGTATGACATGCTCATTATTGATGAAGCTCATAGACTAAAAAATCCTAAGACTCGCAACTACCAATTTGTAAAACAAATTCAATCAACCTATTGCCTGCTTTTAACGGCAACACCAATTCAAAATAAAATTGATGAGATTTATTATTTAATGTCCATTGTGCGGCCTGGTTTACTTGGTGATAAGCAGTCGTTTAAACAAACCGTTCGAAAAGAACGTAAAGACGATAGCGATGCCATTCAAACATTAGTCAAACAATCGATGATTCGAAATCGCAGATCAGAGACGACGAACGAATGGACAAAGCGTGAAATCGATACAATACGAGTAGATTTCACTGAAGATGAGATGACTTTTTATAATACATTAGAATCACTTAATGTGAATCATTCCTTCACAGCTCTTACGTTACAACGTGAAATCTGTTCAAGTCGTGAAGCGTGCTACGAAACGATTAGACACTCAGATTGGAATCATGATTTTAAGAAAGAATTGATGGATCAAATTGAACAACTTCCCCATCATTCTAAAGCATTAAAGACTGTTGAATTTGTGAAGTCAATAAACGATAAATGCATCATTTTCACAGAATATAAATCTACTCAGATTTATTTACAGTGGTTATTACATCAAAATGGGATATTTTCAGTTACATTTAACGGCAAGTTTAAAAAGAGTAAAAAGGATTGGATGGTACAGCTTTTTAAAAACAAAGCCCAAGTATTAATCGCAACAGATGCTGGTGGTGAAGGGTTAAATTTACAGTTTTGTAACCATATGATTCACTACGATTTACCGTGGAATCCGATGAAATTGGAGCAAAGAATTGGTCGTATACATCGTTTTGGTCAAACAAAAGACGTCAATATTTATTATATGGTGTTAAATAATACTATTGATGAACGTGTTTTAAATTTACTTTATAATAAATTAGATCTATTTAAAGACGTTATTGGAGAGCTTGATCAAATCCTAAGTCAACTAGGAATATCAAACCTAGAAGATGAAATTGTTGATATCGTTAAAGACTCAAAATCGGAAAAAGAAGCATCAATAAAAGTTGACCACCTATTCTCTGTCATTAGTGACAGTCATGTAGAAAGGGATATTGCTAATGAATCAAGCTGAAATACATGATTTTTTAGTTCAATTTTTCTATAAGCGCAATGCCACAATTGAATATAACGAACAAGGCATATTAAAAGTTAAACTCACTGAAGAGCTAGATCAACGATTAATGAACCGCCCCTTTTATTGGCAGTATGTCAAAAAACTAGGTTATAAGGGTGACCCAATGTCGGTTACTTTTATTTCCGATGAAAACAAAAAGGCTGAAAAAGGTGAATGGATTCATTACGGTTCGCCTAGGCTGGAACAGTTATTTCAGGTTATTTTTGAAGAAGGTAAATACACAGAACTCTACGAACAGAATCCATCCCAAGACCGACAGCCGCTTCATCCATGGTTTGTTTGCAACTTAATGGTTCGTTATCAAGGTGCTTATACCCATGATGAAATGGTGAGTGTAGGCGTTTATCTCATCAACGGAACCATGAGGTTTAAAATGATGGATGAACTATTAGATGAACCATTTTCAAAGATTATTCCAGATTTATGCTATAAAATTCCGCCTATTATATCTACTAAGAGGGCCGTTATGATGATTAACCATGAAATTAATGAGAGAATTAAACAAAAGTCTTCAGCATTCGCTGAGCAATCGAAAGAGATTTATCAGAAGGAAATGGAAATGACCAATCAACTATTTGAAAACAGGGCACAAGAGGATGGTGAATTATTAAAAGATAACATTGAAAAACAAATTTATGATCGCTTATATCCAAAAGTACAATTAAAACTAGTCAATTGTGGTTTATTTTATATAACAGAAACACGTTCAAAAAACATGATGAATATAACCTAATAATAAACACGAGGCTTGTCGCCGATTTTTCAATCACGACAAGCCTTATTTTGTCTATTTACAATTTCTAACATAAAAGTAAAATAAAAAAATTTAAAAGATATATAAATTGATTTTTCTTCTTAAAATTGTTCCTTCATAACAAAAAAATGGGAAGATAACTTAATTTTTAATTAGTTAAAAATCGAATTTTGGGGGATTTGACGCGACAATTATACTCATTTATAACATAAGTGAGTAAGAATATTGTGCACAATTTCCTCAACTGTTAATTGGTCCGTTTCAATAGTTACATTTGATGCTTCTTCGTAATAAACCTGTCTCTTGTTAAACAGCTCTAACCGTTTTATATATGGTTGATTCCATAATGGTCGATTTTGATCACCATCAAGTCTGTTAAAAATAGTTGTTAATTGCGTTTTTAAAAAGAAAGTATAAGGATGTTGTTTTAAGAAATCTCGATTTTGCTTAAGTTCCACAATTCCCCCGCCGGTACTGACCACATGATTTTGCTTTAAAACGCTTTTTAACATCTCTGATTCTAACTTCCTAAAATGACTTTCGCCATATAATTCAAATATTTTAGGAATGGAAAGATTCGTTTCTTTTTTAATCAACTCATCTGTATCTATTAAAGGAATTCTCAAACGAGCTGCTAATTGTTGGCCAACAGTTGTCTTACCTGCACCCATAAATCCTATTAAAACAATTGACTTCAATTAAAACACCTACTTTATATAAGGGGGATTACAAAATGTTTTTACCCGAAAAATATGCCTACACTATGTTAGATCGCGCAATTGAAAAAACGGCATCTGATATTCATTTTACCCCAAAAGAAAATGAGGTCGAAATTTATTTTCGCTTAAATGGCTATCGGTGGTATTTTGAATCACTTCCATTAAAATCTTATCATACCTTACTAGGCTATTTTAAATTCAATTCAGGTATGGATATTGCGGAGAAGCGACTACCTCAAAACGGCACCATCATGCATCAAAATAAATGGCACACGTATGATTTGCGATTATCCACTCTACCTACTAAAGTTACTGAAAGCTTAGCAATTAGGTTAATACCTAAAGATATTTATCCCACTGTTGAACGATTATTTTTATTCCCTACTCAAGCCAAAGCACTCTTGGGCTGGATCAAAAAACAATCAGGAATGTTGTTATTTACTGGTCCAACAGGATCTGGCAAAACTACAACTATGTATGCATTACTTAGAAAATCAATTGAATTGTATGGTTATCAAGCTATTACTTTAGAAGATCCCGTTGAACAACAGGTCGATAACTTATTACAAGTACAAGTCAATGAAAAGTCCGGTTTCAGTTATGATATTGGGTTAAAAGCAGCATTACGACATGACCCCGATATCATTATGATCGGTGAAATCCGTGATGAACATACTGCTAAATTCGCTTTTAAAGCAGCTCTTACCGGACATTTAGTCATGAGTACCATTCATGCTAAAGATGCTTTCGGTACTATTTCTAGATTAAAAGCCATGGGGCTGTCACAAGTTGACTTACAGGAAACAATAATCGGAGTGGCTTCTCAACAGCTATTACCCGTTGTGCAACCCTTATCAAATCCTGCTTTAAGACGAGCTGCAATTGCTGAAATTTTAACAGGTGATCACCTAATACAAACGATAAACGAAACCCCGCCTTCCCACCTTGCTGGTTATCAAACATTTCAATCATTAAGGAATAAAGCTTATGCACTTGGATTTACAAAAATATCATCGTGACAGGCCATTAAATTTGCAAACGCAAATACAGTTTATTGAACGTTTATCGAAATTATTAGGTAAGCATTACACCATTAAGCAAGCTTTAGAGTTTATGCATTTCGACCATCAACTAGATCATATAGCCAATAAATTTTCTCTCTTACTTCATTCTGGACACTCTATTGATTATTGTTTTAAGATGTTATCTTTTCATCCTTTAATTATCTCTTATATCAACTTTTCTAAGGAATCGAGTCATTTACATGATCATTTATCTCATTGTACTCATTTAATGAAACTACGTTATAACTTACAAAGCAAACTAAAAAAAACGCTTAGATATCCTCTATTTCTAATATTGATGACCATCATGTTGTTTATCGGGTTAAACCTCTACTTATTTCCATCAATGGTCCAAACGTTTAAGAGTTTTGGTGAAACGCAGTCAGTTATCGTTATAAACACCATTGTATTTATCTTTAACATAACATTAGTTTTATTAGTGATTGTTGCCCTAGCCACTTTATTAGGCGCGATGTATATAAGAAATTCTCCAGTAGAAAAAAGGTTAATGATAATTGAAAAAATACCAATATACAGATCAATATATAGTTCATACATTAGTATTCAATTTTCTTACCAACTTTACGCTTTACTACAAAGCGGAAAAAATATAAAAGATTCACTGATTCTATTAAAGACTCAAAATGAAAACGACACACTAAAATATTTCGCTACTATCACACTCAAACAGTTATCCAATGGAACTTCGCTTTACCATTCGATAAAAGATTTTCCGTTTATTCAAGAAGACTTGAAATGGGTCATTAATCGTAGTGATGAGCAAGGTACTTTAAGTTATGATCTGCAGCAATACTCTCTTCTATTACTTGAATCACTTGAAGAACGCATTAAACAAACTATTATGCTCATTCAGCCTGTACTTTATGCCATTGTAGGTTTGCTTGTTGTAACTGTTTATATGCTAACCATCTTCCCCATTTATAAATTAATTCAACAAATATAAGGAGAGAAAAGGTCATGTTCAAATCAGAAAAAGGGTTTACACTTATTGAGATGTTAATCGTGCTCATGATTATTTCATTTCTACTAATTTTAGCTATTCCTAATATTAAAGATTACAATGATACTGTAGAAAATAAGGGCTGTGATGCATACGAAGATTTAGTGCAAAGTGAAGTGCAGCTATATAAGATTAACGAAGGAGTCTTTCCTACAGACCTTACCCAGCTTACTTCAATTGACTCTACAAACCATACTTGTTTAGAAAGTGCTGAAATTGTTGATGGAAAAGTCAACTTTAATCGCTAATAACCGGGCAGGCTATACATTAATTGAGACCCTTTTAGTCCTTACTATTTTAATGGTATTCATTGCCATTTCAATGTCTAATTATCACCATAAAGATTATAATAAACCACCTGAGGAATTTTTAGAACAATTAAGCAAGGATGTATTATATTTTCAGCAGAGAGCAACCACATATCAAACACCTATTTCAATAACTTTTAACACACCTGAGAACCATTACATTATTAAGGATCCAACGCACGAACCTACCACGATTAAGCGATTTTACCACCCGGATTTAAGGGTGTACTTATCCACTTTAAAAAAGCCGATTCAATACAATATTGATGGCACCATCTTAAATCCTGGAGAAATACTTCTATATTATCAAGAATCAATCTATCGCGTTACATTTCCGTTTGGTAAAGGAAGATTTTATGTTACTAAAGAATCGTAATGGATTTATCTTGTTAGACTTACTTTTAACTCTTAGCGCAGTTTTAATATTTTTATCTTTCATTTTGCCTTCAACATTAAGTTTAATTAATTTCCAGGATAGCCAACAATATTACTTAACAGCTGAAGATTTATATAATGATATACTAAAAAAACAGATTACCAATGAAGAAATTAGCGTCCATAATACCATCATATATAAAGATAAAGAATTTACTATAAACATTAATCAGATAAATACACGGGTCTTAGAGTACTGCATCACTTGGATCGATTTTAATAACATTGAAGAAAGTATGTGCCGTTATGTCCCTAATCAATAATAAAGGTTTTACATTATTATCGTTATTAATATCAATCTCTGTTTTATTTTTACTTACCCCGATGATTGTTCATTTTATATCTTTTATACAGTCTGTTGAATCCTCTTACGATCAATCTGAGTTAGAAATTAGACATGTTCACTTCTTCATACAAAATGAAGTGAATAGATCCATAAAACAACATTACAATGATTATTCAATATCTCTGGTTAATCAAGATGGTACAACAATTAAATATGAACTATACGGGGACCAAATCAGAAGAAGGGTTAATAATACGGGGCATGAAGTTATTTTAAGAAATGTGAAAGAATTTAAAGTATCAAAACTTAACGAACAAACGTATAAGATTGTAATTTCGAAAGGAGACCAACATACATTTGAAAGAATTTACTTCATGCAAAACTTTGAAGAACATCCGCCATACAGCTAATAATGAGTCTGGGATAATATTACCTTATGTACTCACTTTAATGATGTTCGCCTCATCTTATATACTGATGACTTGGCAAGAGGAACAAGAACGATTGAGACATATTCAATTAATAAACAAACAGGAAAGCACTCAAAATCTCATTCAAATCTCATTACATGAATTTTCTCTAGTTTTAGACACATTAGATCTTAACAAAGAAGAACAGGAACTAATTTTTAATTATAATACAGGAAAAGTGAACGTATCGTATTATTTATTAACTAACAATACCTTAAGGATTGAACTTGAAGTTTTCTTAAAAGATACAAATCAAGAACCTTACAAACATACGACGGTTTGGAATGTATAAATTCTAATAATGATGATATAATAATAATTGTGAATTGGGCCATAGCCAAGCGGTAAGGCAACGGGTTTTGGTCTCGTGATTCCCAGGTTCGAATCCTGGTGGCCCAGTTATCACAAAGATAAAGGTAAAAGTTGTTAAAGTACATAAAATGTTCATTTACATTTATTTTGGATTCATATATAATGTTTTTGACAACATTCCTGCACAAAGGAGGAAAAAGAGATGCCACGAATGTTTAGAGTGATTGCGTTTTGGACAGGTATTTTCACAGCGATGTTCTACGCAGGTGGTATGATTCAGTTATCACTATTATTTTTAGCGCAAACTGTTTTCTTTTTAGGAATTGGATACTTAAATCTTTCTGAACGTCTTTATATGTATATCTTTGGCGCGTACTTAACTGTTTTCATGGTAGGGTTTACTTACTATGTCACATTCCTTCTAGAACCTGGATTTGCGCACTAATTAAAGGATGGCGAATATGCCATCCTTTTTTAGTTTAAAAATGGATTGCCTTCTTTTTCTTCTCCTACAGTCGTCGATGGTCCATGACCTGGAAAAACAAGTGTATCATCGGGTAAGCTTAAGATTTTCTCTTTAATGTTACTTATTAATTGATTATGATTGCCAAAAGGTAAATCTGTCCGACCAATACTTCCTTTAAAGAGAGTGTCACCTGCGATTAATACCTTTTCACCTTCAAGCCAAAACGATATGCTACCTGGTGAATGTCCAGGGGTGTATAATACACTAAAATTGAAGCTCTCTATTGTTATAGAACCTTCATCTAAAAAGTGTTCAGCAGGTTTATGACTAAATATCTCCCCCACTCCAAATAGTTTAGATCCATTTAAACTTGAATCTGTAAGCCAATCCTTCTCACTAGAGTGCATGTATACAGGAATATCATATTTAGTTCTAATATCTTCTACAGCTCCAATATGATCAAAATGAGCATGAGTTAGTAAAATTGCTATTGGACTTAATCTATGTTCGTTAAAGTACTGAACTAGAACGTCTGCGTCCCCGCCAGGGTCAACTACGAGAATTTTTTGGCCCATTTCTAATAAATAACAATTAGTTCCTAACAATCCTAATTCAAAACGTTTAATGTTCACAAAAATGTCCCCTTTTTATAAAGCAATTTTTAGGTTTTCACTCGACAGTAAGATTTTTTTTGTATAAAATATACTAGAGTATGATACGTTATAAATCAAGAATATGTTTAATTGAACAACTAAGTTTTCCAAGGAGGCAACTACCAAATGGTATTAGGAATTATCTTCTTATTCGTAGCGATCTTAAGTTTTATTGCTGTATTTAGAGAACTAAAGCGCCGTAATGTTTTAGCTTTATTATTTGCAGGTGCATCTGCAGCTGTGTTCGGTTGGTTCTCTGTGATGACCATTTATTCAGAATTCATGAACATGATCTAACAAAGTAACTGTACGGCTAACAATAACGGTTAGCCGTTTTTATTTTACACTTCTTCGAGATCCACAATTTGCATCCTTTCATTATAGAAGAAGCGATACATTACTAATGAAACAATAATCGCACTAACTGATACAGATGAAAAAATACTTATTGAAATGACTAATTGATATTTGATCGCAACTATGGGTTCAACCCCACCTAAAATAAGGCCTGTCATCATACCCGGTAATTGCACTAAACCGATTGTTTTAAGTTGATCAATATTTGGTATTAATGCCGCATTTAAAGTTCTCCTAACAGATAGATGTGACGCTTGTTTTGGGGTTGCACCTAAAGACAAAGCTGCTAATATTTTCCCCCTATTCGTACTGAATTCAGATTTCATTCTCTCTAAAGATAGCCCCATTGCAACCATGCTATTCCCAATCACCATCCCACTCATTGGAATGATTTCTTCAGGTGTAAATGACACCATGTCAAAACCCAACCATAAGGCTAGTACAAATACTTCAATGACAATGAGTCCACCCAAAATTGTTATAAATACATTTGGAAGCTCTTTACCTTTCTTTCTTGCATGAAACGTTGCAATAGTAATCATCACACTAAGCATAATTGGAATACCTATAAAAGGGTTTAAATTAAACAAATATGTAAGAATTAAACCTATTAAGAATAGCTGGATAGCGCCACGAATTGATGACCAAAGAATATCCTTTTTTAAACCTAACTGATAAAAGTAAGAAATCGTAAAGGGAATCATCACAAAGACAATTAGCACAAGTAATGAAAAATTTGAAACATCTCTTTCCATAAGTACCTCCTAGTGATTCGTAGTAAAATTCTTTAATGCCTCTGTTTCAGGTCGATCTAACATATCTGGCAGCAATCCTTCTTCAACAATCTTTCCATTTTCTAAATAAATTCCTCTATTTCCTAAACGTTTGGCCTGCTCGAGATTGTGTGTAACCATTATGACTGTCAAATCGTTATGTTGAATCAAATTAATTAAATCTTGTTCAATTTGTTCAATGTTTTGGTCATCTAATGCACTTGTTGGTTCATCTAATAATAGAATCTCTGGTTTATTAGCTAAGGTCCTAGCTAAAGAGACTCGTTGTTTCTCTCCTCCAGATAGTTCATCTACTGGTTTATCCAAGTAAGACTCAGGTAAATTGACATATTCTAATAATGTTCTCGCCTCATCAGGGTTCCAATCATTAAATAATTTCGGACCATACATTAAGTTATCTTTTACCGTTTCTGGAAAAAGATAAGGTTGTTGTAAAACTAAACCCACATTTTTTCTTAAAGTCGTTATATCTTGTTCGTTAATATTTTTACCATTATAAAAAATCGAACCTTGTTCAGGATCGTCTAGCCGATTAAATAGGTGCAGTAGCGTTGATTTTCCTGACCCTGAAGGACCAAATAGCATTACACGGTCCCCTTTATGAATTTCAATATTGATATTTGTTAAGATGCGTCTATAAATGTTGTCTAGTTTATAAATGACTTGGCTCATTCGTCACACTCCAATATGTATTCAGTAACTTTAAGATACTAAAAAAAGCAGGACTGCTCAAGTTACAGCCCTACTTTTTTTATTCTTATTTACTTCTCTTCTTCTGTTTTAGTAACCTTACCAGTCTCAAAGTCGTAAAAACGAAGTAAGTCACCGTATATAATCTCATCTGAGTAATTCAATTCTTTCGATGCTTTTTCACGAAGAGGTTCACAATTTACTTCCTCAACTTGTTTCCCTGTTTCGTTATCATAACACACACCACCGGCATAGGAATGCTCGGTGCCAATTACGCGGCCATCTCTAAATGCGATGAAGTCTTTACGATCTTTTGGCTCGTTAAACATATTACTTCCAAACCGAATGTCTTCATTTAAATTAATTCCTAATAAATTTAGAACAGTCGGTTTATAATCAATTTGCCCAACTAGAGTTGAAATCGTACGATCACCATCATGTCCAGGAATGTGAATAATGAAAGGTACTCGTTGTAATTTAGCATCTTCATATGGAGTGATCTCTTTACCCAGATACTCACCTAGTTCTTCATTATGATAAGAAGGAACCCCGTAGTGGTCTCCACCAAGGATAAATATTGTATCCTCGTACATTCCTTCTTCTTTCATTTTATCAAAAAATTCTTTAATTGCTTCATCAGTATAACGAACCGTTTGAAAGTATTGGTTTAGCGTTACAGAATCTGATTCATAAAGTGGCAGCGAAGCCTCTGATTCAGGAATATCAAACGGAAAATGGTTTGTTAAAGTTATAAATTTAGCGTAATAAGGATCTTGTTGTTCTTTTAAGATATCGACAGACTGTTCAAAGAACATTTTATCATTTAAGCCCCAGCCGATATTATCCTCTTTTGTAAACTCATAGCTTTCCACATCGAAAAATTGATTATAACCTAATGTTTCATACATCACATTTCGGTTCCAGAAACTTGCATTATTAGCGTGGAAGACATATGATTGATAATTCTTTTCTTCATTAATAATTTCAGGTAATGCGTAATATTCATTCTGAGCATGAGTAAAAAATGCTGCACTATTAGGTAATGGGTAAAGACTATTGTCTAATAAGAACTCATGGTCAGATGTTTTGCCTAATGCAGTTTGATGATAGTAATTATCAAAGTAATAACTATCTTGAATTAAATCATTTAAGAAAGGCGTTACCTCTTCTCCATTAACTTCCCTGTTAATGACGAATTGTTGCATGGATTCCACAGCGATGTATACTATATTTTTACCCTCTGCAATTCCTTTCAAGTCTACTTTTTGGTCAGCCTTTTTAGTATCTGTTACCTTATTATCAACATATTCTTCAATTTCATTAAACTCTGATCCATCTGCGAAAAGTCTTTTTGATTGCATAGATGCTGTAATGACAGCGTCATAACCGTGGAATGTGAATAGCCCTACATTCTTAACCAAATATTCACGGTCAAAGCCTCTTTTAAATAGCATTGGGCGTTCAATCTCAGCTAATACTAAATTAAGAGCTAAAACTGATAAGCCTACAGTAATGATTCGACGTTTAAACATTGTCGAAAATGCATCTATAGGAAAAGCTTCCTTTTTAGCGAAATAAAAAATTAACGCAACATCGAGAATTAAAAAGATGTCTTCAATGTGCACTAGCGATAACATACTACCGCCTAAGTCACCAGCGTTATTGACCTGCATTAAAGTAGGTAAGGTTATGAAATCAGTAAAGTTGCGATAGTACATCAAGTTTGCAATCACAATAAATGTCATAGCAATTGTTGTAATATATATAAACTTCTTCTGTCTTCTTTCTTTAAACCAAACCCCAATTGAAAACACAAAGAAGCTAAAAGCAAACGCATTTATAAACAAAATGATTTCTTGAAAAATAGACTCGATGGATAAATTGAAATAAAAGCGATATACAAGATATGTTTTTAATCCTACTAAGACTGCTGCAATGATAAATAATGGTATTCTTTTTATGCGTTCCATAAGATGAACCTCCAAGTTTTCTTTTTCCTTTATATTAGACGATTATGAGAAAGAAAAGTTTCACAAAATATATTATTAACTCATATACCCTTAAATTCAAGTATTATAACGCAATTTCTTAAAAATTATTCTAGTTCTTTCTTCTCATTTTTAATAATGAGTAATGCCTGAGTGTATTCTTTAGAGTTAATCAATTGACTATCATGTAAAGCTTTTATTTCATCTTCCATTAAATTTAGATCTGCCAAACGATCGCCAATATAAACAAAAATCCCAAAGCGTTTCAGTAAATGTCTTACGTCTATTATATTATTCATAAATAATCTTCCTTTTATGACTACTTTACTCTTGCTAATCCCATATTAAACAATATTCCAATTATGATAATAGCAGCAATACCTGAAATGACTTGTAATAATGGTGATTTCTTTTGTGGTAAATGAACGATTTGCGATGCAATAAAGCCTCCAACTAATCCACCGATATGAGCCCCATTATCAATTTGAGGGACGGACAAACCGAATACGATGTTAATGCCAATCACAACCATTAAGTTAACACCCATTGTCTTAAAAAAGATATCTCGATAATGCATCCCAAAAAATAAAAGCGCTCCAAACAATCCGAAGATTGCACCTGATGCTCCAGCAGAGACTGAATCATTAGTTGCAAAGCTTGCAATACTTCCGAATATTCCTGCTATAAAATATATAACAAGAAAACGCTTTGTGCCATAAATTTTCTCTGTTACCTCACCTAAATAATATAGCGCAATCATATTCATTAATAAATGAATCAGACCAATATGGAGAAACATCGATGTGATGATTCGCCAATACTCTCCTTGAGCTATGAATGGATTAAATTTAGCCCCCCATTTAACCAGGTTTTCTACATTAGTGCTCCCACCGCTATTCTCAACAAACATAAAAATGATTATATTTATTACTAGTAATAATAACGTTAAACGTGACTTTCCATAAGAAAAAACTTTTTCAAACGCTTTTTTCTCTTTAAAAAGTTTGGCTTGGACGCTTTGCTCTAAATATATGGATTGCTGTCCCTGTTCCTCAAGATCGGGCATATTTAACATTAACTGGTCATTAACGTCAGGTAACTGATCCGATATTCTTGACCACTCTTCTTCACGTGAGAGTTCATCTAAATAATAGACGGTTACATCCATCGCTTTATGGTGACGCACTGGCATCGATCTTTTCATGCTTTCCCAATTGTCAACAGGTACTAAATCAGATATATAAATAAAGTGAAGGTGCACATGCTTACCTTTTAATATTCTTTTCTGCTTTATTATAGAGGAAATTCTCTGTTCTAAGTCTCTTTTTAATTGATTGGACCAATCATAAGTACGATGAAGTAACCTTACTATATGGTTATGATTACGATCATATCGTTGTAATATATATTCATCACGATCTTTAGATTGGTAAATGAGACGATAGTTTTCATCTAACAGATGGCTTAAAATTTTCATTAACTTGAATTTTTCAGTTACATACAAAATAACAACCCCTCTAAACCCTCACCTGCACGTCTATTCATCATCATTTTTTGTTAATATATTGGCAATTTGTTCATATGTTAAGCGGTTATGTAATTCAAATTCTCCTAATTGGACATTTCGACTATAATTGTTGTTTTCCATGAATTGACTAAATGACTCCGCATCATCAATTATATTCAACTCTTCAAGTTGTGATGCTAATTCACTTAACGACATGCCGCTATTTACTTTAAATTGATAAATTTTAACACTTTCAGAATTAGACTGATTATCACCTGATTCAGTCTGGTCACTTTGATTTTCAATTTTTGTTTTTAAATGCTGCCTTTCGCGCACTAACTTCTCATACTCACTTTGTTCTATAACTGCGTAACCATTTTCTTCAAGATGTTGTCTGGCTTGGTTTTCCGTCAATTCATTTTGATCAGATGTTGTCTGACCACTTGAATCTTCAATTTGAAAAAACACAATACCTATAATGACTGTTGCGGTGAATAAGCCAATTGAAAATGCTTGTACTAGTGGCTTCATGATTATGACTCCTTACTTAAATGCTTCATTCTTTTTATTTTGCTCAACAATAACTCTTACATCTTCTTCTCGCAATCCTGTTTTCTGTACTATACTCTCTATAGAATACCCTTGTTCACTTAAATTTCTAACCTGAGACACAACAGCTGGTTCCTTTTGGACACTTGAAGCGCCCTTGATCTGTTTATTAGTTGTGTTGGGATAAGATGCATACGGATCAATCAATAGCTCTTCCTCTAAAACTTTAATTTTATTTTTTAATATGTATCCTTCCTGCATGGAAGATATAGAAAGATCCTCGATTTGCTTATCTAATTCATCAAATCTATTATTCATGAAAAAGGATAAACCAAATAATACAAGACTAATGATGATTAGTGTTATGAATACTGTAATCATTGTTGTTCACCTCTATTATACTACTCTATTCCTATTAACTAGTTTAACATTTCTTAACAAAAATTAGAATCAAGCATGATTAGACTTAAACGACAATTCATTCTTGAATAATCTGTCGCAATTTGGTATGATGATGTAGTCGAAAATGATTGTTATTGCAGAAATGGAGGGATTTACATGCGTGTACAAGTAACTTTAGCATGTACTGAATGTGGTGATCGTAATTATTACACTACTAAAAATAAACGTACGAACACTGAACGTATTGAAATGAAAAAGTATTGCCCAAGAGAAAAACAACATACGCTTCACCGTGAAACGAAATAAACAGTAGGGAGCTTCTCCTGCTGTTTTTTTATATCATTAACTAAAAAAGTAGGGATGACATGTATAAAGATACATTTCGAGTTCTTAGTAAACGTTTATTAAAACATATTTCAAAAGAAGACCGAAAACATTACTTAGATCAAATCTCTACCAAACTTTACGAGTCAGAATGGTGGAAGAATTCTGAGGTAATAGCGATGACGATTGCTAGAGAAATTGAACTTAGCACCCTCCCTATTATCGAACACGGATGGAAACAAGGTAAGCAAATAGTTGTGCCAAAGTGCAAACCAGAAAGTCATGAAATGAATTTTTATATTTTTACAAATCAACATGAGTTAGAAAATGTTTATTTAGATCTATATGAGCCTAAAGAAGATCCCAATAAATTAGTCAAACCTTCTGACATTGATTTAATGGTTGTGCCGGGTTTACTTTTTGATCATCAAGGCTATCGTATTGGATATGGTGGCGGTTATTATGATCGGTATTTATCCAAATACCATCAATCCAAAATATCGCTCGCGATGGAACAACAAGTTGTTAAACACGTCCCTCATGATGAATATGATTTACCTGTTGACGCTGTAATTACTGAGAAAAAGATATATTAAATTAAAAAACGAGGCTTACTGTTCACTTAGTAAGCCTCGTTTTTTAGTGATGTCATTTATTCTTCTTCAACTTTTTCATTTTCGTCCGCTTCTTGGTCACCTGATTGTCGTTTTTCCTTTAAGTCAAAGTAAGCGTCTAAAAGTCTTCTTCCAATTTTAAGATTTATATTTCCTTCATGATCACTATAATCTTGACCAACATCTGGAATGATTGTGGCAAAGGCTACTTCTGGGTTATCATAAGGTGCATAGCCAATTAATGATAAATTATAAGTCACTTCTTTACCTGCAACTGCCTCTGCAGTACCAGTTTTCCCCGCAGGATTATAAGGAGCGTCATTGAACAACCGCCAAGCTGTACCCCCTACTTCTTGAAATGCTTGCCTGAAACCTTCTTGAACTCGATTTAAATATTGATCTTTCATTTCTATTCTGTTTAACACTTCTGGCTTATTAACCTCATAAACACTGCCAAGTTCTTCAGTATCGGAAGGATTGTGTAGTTGCTTCACCAATCTAGGTGTAATACGGTAGCCGTCATTAGCGATAGTTGATATATATTGCCCTAACTGCATTGTTGTATAAGCTTCAAATTGTCCAATAGCCATATGCATTACTTGGGACCCTCTAACATAGTCATAACTATCACTGCCTCGTACACCTATGGCTTCATAAGGATAATCTACTCCAGTTTTAGCTCCTAAACCAAATTGTTTCATATAATTGGAAAGTAGTTGATAACCTTTACCGTTATAATCAAGCTTTTGGTTAGGGGTGTAATTCCAATGCCCTCCGAGCCTCATGGCTGTTCTATACATATAGATATTAGATGAACGCTTCAATGCTTCAATGTCATTTACATTGCCTAAACTTTTATATGATACAAAATCTTCTGAACCTACAAACCTTAATGGTTGGTCAGTAAAGGTGGTTCCTGGTTTGATTACTCCTGCATCCAAACCAGCAAGCACCGTAGCCCCTTTAACAGTTGAACCAGGCAAATATTGATTATACAGTACTCTGTATGGTTGATTACTAAATTCCTTCTTTTCTCGATCATAGAACTGACCTGAAATTGCAAGAATCTCACCAGTATTAGGATCAAGTGCAACAGCTGTAGCAGTATTTAAGTGTCTATTCTCATAAGGAAATTTCTTTATGGCATAATTTAATTCTTCCTTGACAATTTTATCCAATTTTTTCTGTAGGTCCAAATCTATAGAAAGCATTAAATCTTTACCACGTGCGCCTTCACGTACTAACTCACTTTTGATTACTTCTCCGCTTGAATTCGTCACGTGTCTGCGAATCTCTTTCTGACCTTGCAAATGGGCTTCGTACTCTTGCTCCAATCCACTTTCACCTACACGGTCGTTCATTTTATAATTGTTAGCTAAATATTTATTTATTTCACTACGTGGTAATCCTTGCTCACGAGTTGTAATATTACCAATAATATTAGAAAGTGTGGGGTGATGAACTTTTACCCGCTCCCAATCAACAGAAACACTGATACCTGGAATATTATGAGCGTTCTCCGCAATAATAGCATACTCTTTCTTAGTGATATTTTCGTTTTTTATGACGTGAGGCGTAAGTTGCGTTGCCTGATCTAGCTCTCGCTTAATAGCGATGACTTCCATCTCTTGATCGCTAATGGAATTTAAATCTTTCTTGGTGATACGGTCTAACACCAATTGATACTGTTCACTATCACTGAGTGCCTTTTCTTCATCAGATAATTTGGAATAAGCTTCAGTTTTATTTTTCAGAATATAGTAGTCCTTCATGTCTCGTTCTCTTACTGAATCTGTGTCCATTGACATATAATTAATTAATTTTTCAGCAATTCTCAAATTGTCTTCTGGTTGAACATTTCGCTGAGGAGTGTAAGTAATGGCATATTTAAGTTCATTATCTACTACAATTTCCCCGTTACGATCATACATTTTTCCTCTTGGTACTGATGTTTTAGACGTAACATTTTCAGTACGATCTATTTCAGCTTGTGCATCTTCTCCATGAAGTATTTGCACAACCCCTAATTGTAAAATTAGTACAGAAAACAAAATAAAAATGACGAAAAATAGCACATTTAAACGAAGAGGTAAATGTGATTTACTCTTTTTCTTTTCTCCCAATGCCTTCTCCTCCCCATTTTATCTCTATTAATTATTATATCATCCTTCCTGACATGGCTAAAGGCATTTCAAAAAATATTCATGAAGAGTGATGCTTTAAGTTATGAATTCTGAAAACAATAATTCCAGAAATCAAATACCCAACTCCAAAAAGAATAACAGAATATCTCATCCAATCGCTTTCAGAAATTGTATATAATCCTAAAATGAACAATATGAGTGAAAAGGTTCGTCCGCTATTTAATACGATATCCCTAAATATAATGTATTCTACTCTATACTCCCCAGCATTTTTTGCTTGTCCAATCACATCATATGAAACCGACGTATACGGAGCGAAGAATAATGGTAAAAATACCCCTAAAATTCCTGCATAAATATAATAATCTAATGCAGCATCTGATTTAAGGAGCCAAAACACTGAAATGAAAAGAAAAATACTCCCAATCAATATTAGGATTTTCCTATTGTCTGGCTTGACGATTTTTGCAACAACTTGGTACATCACAAATGAAGCAATTGCATAAATCATATTATAGATTCCAACAATCATTTCACTTTGCGTTCCCATATAAACCCACAAGCCGATCAGAAATAAAAATACGCCTTCTCTCATTCCTTGAAATAAATGTGCTGTTAACATCCAAAACCATTGTTTATTTTCCTTTCCTTCACGTATGACCGAACGAATATTATATTTTCCTTCAACAGATCTTCTTTCCAGGAATATGCTAAAAATAATCGCTAATATAAATAACACAAATGAGATGAAGAAAACGGTTAGATATCCTTTATAACCAGTCAAAAAAGTAATGATCCAACCAGCAGAAACTGGACCCACAATTCCACTTAAAGATTGCAAAGCCCCGAACATACCATTAAAGAAATCCCTAGTGTACGGCTCCGTCACTTCAAAAATTAAAATATTATAAGCTAACCAAAACAGCCCATATCCTGTACCAATAAGAACTCCTAATACATAAAATAATTCAGAAGCTTGTGTACTTAATAATAAAACAGAAATAAAAAAGACTGAAATAACAAAGATACCAGCCCTCAAAATAATGACACGATCTATTCGTTTTACCCACTTTCCAATTAAAACAAATATTAGCGTTTGAGCTAAATAAATACAAAGGTTGTACAGTGCTAATAGTAATAAGTCTTCTGTTTGTTTCCAAAGAAAGATGTTTACAAATATATTAGATAAGTAAATTCCAAGTGTATATAATAAACCAATTATTAATAACAATCGAAGATTTTTCTTCTCATTGTCACTAACATCAGATAAACGGTTAGAAAACATAATATCCCTCATTTCCTAACCTATATTTTTAACAAAAGCAGTTAGTCTATACGTTTACATAAACACAAAAAAGAAGAAGCTAGCCCTCAAGACTAGCTTCTTCTACATATTATAATTATTTATTTTGCTTCTTCATAACGTTTAGCAACTTCATCCCAGTTTACTACATTCCAGAATGCCGCTACATAATCTGGGCGCTTATTTTGATATTTAAGGTAATAAGCGTGCTCCCAAACATCAAGTCCTAAGATAGGTGTTACACCTTCCATAATAGGTGTGTCTTGGTTAGGAGTAGATGTGATTTCTAATTCACCATTTTTAACAACTAACCATGCCCAGCCTGAACCGAAACGTCCAGTTGCTGCTGCACCAAATTTCTCTTTGAATTCATCAAAGCTTCCGAAAGCTTGGTTGATTTTGTCTGCTAATTCACCAGTTGGTGAACCTCCACCATTAGGTGATAAAACAGTCCAGAATAAGCTGTGGTTAGCGTGGCCACCACCGTTATTGCGAACTGCTGTTTGAATGTCGCTTGGAAGTGAATCTAAGTTTCCTAAAAGTTCTTCTAGAGACTTATCTTGAAGATCTGCATGGCCTTCTAGTGCTGCGTTTAATTTTGTCACATAAGTGTTGTGGTGTTTCGTGTGGTGAATGTTCATTGTTTCCTTGTCAATGTGTGGTTCTAATGCATCATAAGCGTATGGTAATTCTGGTAGTTCAAATTTAGCCATAATGAGATTCCTCCTTTAACTTTATATGGGGAAATACCCCACTAATTAAAGATTACCAATGCTAGCCATTCCATGCAAGATTTTTGCATCATTTCTAGCATTTATTGTTTCTATTTGTTCAATTACCTTATTTTTTGTTTTTAAACATTAAAAAAACAAGCATTATAGCTTGTTGGATAATGATGGCGGAGGAGGAGGGATTCGAACCCCCGCGGGCCGTGAAGCCCCTGGCGGTTTTCAAGACCGCTCCCTTCAGCCGGACTTGGGTACTCCTCCGAATCAATGGTGGACCCTGCAGGACTCGAACCTGCGACCGATCGGTTATGAGCCGATAGCTCTAACCAGCTGAGCTAAGGGTCCAGATATTCAGTTTAAATGGGGCGATCGGTGGGAATCGAACCCACGAATGCCGGAGCCACAATCCGGTGCGTTAACCACTTCGCCACGACCGCCATGATCGTAAAATAAATATGTAATTGACAAACGGTCAAGCTTGCTCCGGTCAAATATGTATTTGGTGGCGGCGGAGGGGATCGAACCCCCGACCTCACGGGTATGAACCGTACGCTCTCGCCAGCTGAGCTACACCGCCATGGCTCCAGCGGCAGGATTCGAACCTGCGACCGATCGGTTAACAGCCGATTGCTCTACCACTGAGCTACGCTGGAATATTAAGTTTGTACATCGATAAATAATGACGACGAGATATAATTTATCATGTAAATGTTATGTTGTCAATATTATTTATCATAAGTTTTAACTAAAATGTTTATTAACCCGCACCTTTAATTAGGTGCGGGTTGATTGATTATTAATCTTCTTTCTTCCCTACCACTTCTTGTGCAATGTTAAGAGCGTGGTCCCCTATACGTTCTAAGTTACTAATTATATCTACAAATACGATCCCTGCTGAACCTGAACATAATCCTTCATTTAGACGTAAAATGTGTTTTTTACGGAATTTACGTTCCATTGAATCGATCTGGTCTTCTTGCTTAATAACAGACATCGCTTTTTCTTCGTCCATTTCACTAAATGCTTCTATGGCTTGTGAAACTGTTTCAATGGTTAGATTAAACATCTCATTCATATCTTCATATGCCTGCTCTGTCATATTCACTTTGTTTGTAATACGGTACTCAATTAACTCTACAATATTTTCGAAGTGGTCCCCTATACGTTCAATGTCTCTTACAATATCGACAACTGATGAGTGTGCTGCCGAATCAGATTCTGAAATAGAACTTGATGCTTGTACTAAATAATTTGTAATTTTCTTATCTAGGTTATTAATCGCATCTTCTAATTGGTAAGCAACCTCAGCGTGCTTATTCTGATTATTATTTAAAAATTGCTGAGTCTCTTTTAATCCATGTACAGCAATTTCCCCCATATGAATAGCTTCCTCTTTAGCTTGAGCAACAGCTACGGATGGAGACTGTTGAATAAAAATAGGGTCCAAATGTTTAGGTTTATAATCAATTACAGTATCTTTACCAGGAATGATTTTTGTCACTAGAACCGCTATTAATGCTATAAATGGAAACTGTATAATAACATTAGATAAGTTGAAAATCCCATGAGCAAAAGCAATTGTCATTTTAGGTTCCAACATTAACATATCTCTGAACCATTCTACTAAATGTGTAAATGGTGTTAATAATATTAAGAAAATCGTTGCTCCAATTAAGTTGAATAACACGTGAACAGCTGCTGCACGTTTCGCTGCAACACTCGCTCCAATCGCAGCAATTAAAGCTGTTACTGTTGTACCAATGTTATCACCAAATAATACTGGTAAAACCGCATTTAGTGATTCGATCGCTCCCTCAGCGTGTAATTGCTGTAAAATACCGATTGTAGCTGAAGAGCTTTGAACAATAACTGTGAAAATTGTTCCTACGGCGACCCCTAATAATGGAATTTCACTCATATTAATGGTTAGTTCCTGGAAAGTCTCTAGAGACCTTAGAGGTTTCATCCCATCACCCATCAATTCTAATCCATAGAAGAGAGCACCAAGTCCAAAAATGGTTTGACCTAAATAATTAATTCGTTTGTTCTTAAAGAAGAAAATAAGTAATGTACCTAGTGCTAAAATTGGTAATGCATAAGCTTTTATATCGATCCCTATTATGAATGCAGTTACTGTAGTACCGATATTAGCACCCATGATGACTCCAATAGCTTGTCTGAATGTCATAAAACCTGCGTTAACTAAACCAATCGTCAACACAGTGGTACTTGAACTAGATTGAATTAATACGGTTACGACTGCACCTGCTAGAACACCCATGAACGGATTTGTTGTAAACCTGTCTAGAATGTCTCTTAATTTATCGCCTGCTGATTTTTGTAGACCCTCGCCTAAATATTTAATACCAAATAAGAAAATACCTAATCCACCGATAAATAAAAATATCATTTCTTGTACATTCATAAAGTCACCTCGTTAGTTCTAGTACTTGTAAGCCGAGTTCTATTCTATTCCCGTCCAATGATAATGTAAATAAAGTTAAGCTAAAATTTACATAAACTTTACATTTCATTTTTAATCACTGGTTATACTATTATTTTGACAACAAGTTTTTCATCAGAATAACCCACTGACTTTATTATTAGAAATAACAAACGCTTTATTCTACTTCTTCTACTTCTATTTTAGTACCATCAACTGAGGTGATTTTAACTCGCTTACCTCTCTCAACCCATTTTGATTTTGTAACAGCACTATACTCTTGGTTATGTACTTTAATTGTTCCAGAAGGTCTTAACACGGTAATTGCTACTCCCTCTTTATGAAGCAAGTCCTTATAGCTTTCATTCAAAGAATTATAACCCTGCTCGCTTGTTAATTGATCTAACAAAGCGACTTTTGACCACATATCTCTTCTTGGTAAAGCTTTCATTAAAAATAAACTCGAGAAGCTTCCTAATAAGACACCAGCTACACTATATAGTGCATGTGTAAAACTTGTTGCGGCGAAGGCAACCGATAGTAAAACAAGTACCAAGCCTATAACTCCTAATGTTCCATCATTAATCCATTTACCATCAAACACAATTAAGGTTAAACCTACTACAAAGACAAACGCCATGATCCATACGTTGTAGGTTGGTGATTGGCCTAAAAAATAAAACGTTATAAATCCGATCCCAAGAACCATGCCAAGCCCTTTTAACTTGACCAATAGTTCTCCTATCATAAAGAACATGGCTAAAAATGTTATAATTAAAACCCCTAAATAGCTTTCTAACACCGTACTTCCCCCTCCATAACATTTTTGTGAGCTTCTTTTTGGAAAATTAATGACATATTTATTATTATAACAGTTAGGTCTAATAGCATAATCCATTAATTTTATGTTATTATCAATGTTAGTGAAATATATTAAGTACTTTCTTAAGACAAAAAGGGGAGTTGTAGCAATGTCTACGATTATTCACCGCAAAGATACAAGGCCCGTAAAAGTCGGGGATTTAATTATTGGTGGAAAAGACGAAGTTGTTATTCAATCAATGACCACAACGAAAACTCATGATGTTAAAGCTACAGTAAATGAAATACATCGCTTAGAAGAAGCTGGATGCCAGGTCGTTCGTGTTGCTTGTCCGGATGATCGAGCTGCAGATGCTATTCCAGAAATTAAGAAGCGAATTAATATTCCGCTTGTTGTAGATATACACTTCAACTATAGATATGCATTAAAAGCCATTGAAGGTGGTGCGGATAAAATCCGCATCAATCCAGGAAATATCGGTAAACGCGAACGCGTTGAAGAAGTTGTTAAAGCTGCTAAAGGAAGAGGAATTCCGATTAGAATCGGTGTTAACGCTGGTTCATTAGAACGTCATTTAATAGAAAAATATGGATACCCTACAGCTGATGCAATGGTTGAAAGTGCATTAGGTCATATCAAAATTTTAGAAGACCTTGACTTTCATGACATCGTTGTCTCATTAAAAGCATCCGATGTTAAATTAGCCATTGAAGCTTATGAAAAAGCTGCTGAAGTTATACCTTATCCTTTACACCTTGGTATAACCGAGTCTGGTACACTTTTTGCAGGAACCGTTAAAAGTGCTGCCGGTTTAGGTGCTATTTTAAGTAAAGGAATTGGAAGCACTTTACGCATTTCATTGAGTGCAGATCCAGTTGAGGAAGTTAAAGTAGCTAAAGAACTATTAAAATCTTTCGGTCTTGCTTCGAATGCAGCGACTTTAATTTCATGTCCTACTTGTGGCCGTATTGAAATCGACTTGATTAGTATTGCAAATGAAGTTGAAGAGTATATACAAACGATTAAAGCACCTATTAAAGTAGCCGTACTGGGTTGCGCTGTTAATGGACCAGGTGAAGCACGTGAAGCTGATATTGGAATCGCAGGCGCGCGTGGTGAAGGTCTATTATTCAGGCATGGAGAAATTATTCGAAAAGTTCCTGAGGAAACGATGGTTGAGGAGCTTAAAAAAGAAGTCGATAAATTAGCTGAAGAACATTATAAAAAACAAGAAGAAGAAAAACAAAATGCCTAAAGTAAATCCCCTAAGACATTAATCTTAGGGGATTTTATTTTTACATTATTGGAAAGACGAATAACCGTAATGCGACAGCTAAGATAGCAATACCTATCGCAATGTTACCCAGTGTATCTGCACCACGTCTTTTTGCGTAGATGCCCATTACAGCACCAATTACAGCAAACAGTAACGTCCATACGAAGAAAGATAGTAGTGATACAACTAACGCAATCCAACCCCAACCTGCATCAACATGTTCTTCAAAACGCGTTTCTTTCTCTTCTTTCTTAATTTTTTCTTCATCTAATTCATTTGGGTTGAATGTTGCAGCATCACTTGCAAACTCCGTATCATACCCACGATCTCTTTCATCATATTCATTATAGTCCTTATAGACCTTTTTTTGTTTTTCACCTTTATTTGGAAAATAATCCTGATCATCATCAAAACTTGTTGGGTACTGATCATCAGCCATAATTATCTTACCTCACTTTCTACGTGGTATTTATAGTGTGTGAGGTTTTAATAATTTTACATAAGTAATTTTTGGAAATGATCAATTTTTTTAATATTTAGCATATACATAATGATGACTTTTATTGAAAGGAAGTTTTACATGCTTAAGCATCTAATTCGAACGAAATTGTATGCTTCAACCCCAGATGAATTGATGAAATACAGCAAACAGTACGGCATTTCGTTAACGAGACAACAAGCAAACCAATTACTCCAATTTATAAAAAAAGAATCGATCGACCCATTTTCTAAACAGGACCGATCGAAAACTTATCAATATGTGGAACAACATATTGGTCGTCAAGAAGCACAACAAGCTGAACGCCTATTGAATCAACTTGCTAAACAGTATAATTTAGATCATTTATTGTAATTATTGATTCATAATTTTTTCTTTGAGATCTTGATCAAAAGTTCCATTTCTTAACATTTCAATCTCAAACTTATAAGGCGGTTTTTTATTCTTTTTATCTTCACCAACATATGGCGTCTCTAAAATTTTAGGTAAATGCATTAAGTCAGGGTGATGGACAACTTGGTGAATAGCTTCAAACCCGATGTGACCAAAGCCAATATTTTCATGTCGGTCCTTTCTTGCACCACATTCATTTTTACTGTCATTAATATGAATAACTTTCATTCTTTCTATGCCAATAGTGTCATCAAATTCTTTAAGTACTCCATCAAAATCATTTACAATATCGTACCCTGCATCATGAACGTGACAAGTATCAAAACACACGGATAGATGTTGATTATTTTTGACACCATCAATAATTCTGGCAATTTCATCAAATGAACGTCCACACTCTGATCCTTTACCAGCCATTGTTTCTAGAGCGATTTGAACGTTTTGATCTTTTTGAAGAATTTCATTTAACCCTTCAATAATTTTATCAATCCCAGCATCTGCTCCTGCTCCAACATGAGCTCCAGGATGTAAAACAATTTGTTTCGCCCCTAAAGCTTCTGTTCGGTCAATTTCTGATTGCAAGAAATCAACGCCTAACTTGAATGTTGCAGGTTTAGTTGTGTTACCTATGTTAATAATGTATGGTGCATGTACAATAAATTCATCAATACCGTTTTCTTTCATATGATTTTGCCCTGCTTCGATGTTAAGGTCTTCAATATCTTTTCGTCTCGTATTTTGCGGAGCTCCTGTATAAATCATAAACGTGTTTGCACCATAAGAAACCGCTTCTTCACTAGAAGCCAAAAGCATTTTCTTCCCACTCATTGATACGTGTGAACCTATTTTTAATGTCATTACTTTCTCCTCCCTTTATTCATCTTTCGGAATTTCTCTCGTTTTAGTTGTTTTTTAATTTGGTCTTTTTCTTGTTTCATTTTTTTCTTATAACCAGGTTTAACCTTTTTTGGTTTCCTAACCTTTTTCCATGCTTCTTTTTCAAGTTCGTTTTCTTGCTGCTCTCGTTTTTTTCTTACGTTCCATTCTTTAACTGGCACCCATTCGCCTTTTTTAATATCGTAGTTGTGAAATTCGATCCCAGTCTCTTCAAGTTTTTCTATAATAGGCAAATCCTTCTCATCATAAAATGTAACAGCTGTTCCTTCATTACCTGCTCTTGCAGTTCTACCAACACGGTGAATGTAGGTATCTACATCTTGAGGAAATTCAGCATTAAATACATGACTAACACCCGGGATATCAATACCTCTTGCTGCTAAATCTGTAGCAACAATATATTGATATTTTAAAGAACGTAAGTCATTTAGCATTCTTTTACGCTCTCTTGGCTTAAGTCCACCGTGTATTACACCCGTTTCCAGTCCTTTGTCTAATAAATCTTTACTTAAATCATCGGCGTGTTCCTTTTTATTGACAAAAATTAATGCAATGTATGGATGAATTAATTTAGATGTTTCAACAATTATATCAGCCGCCCGGCGGTGTCGCCTTGGAATTAATCGATGTTCTAATTTAGAAGCATTCTCTTGATCGTCTATCACGATATAATTTGGATTAATTAAATATTTACGCAAGAATGGTTGTAATTTTTTAGGGACGGTGGCTGAAAACACCATTGTTTGAACGTCGGCATACATACGACTTACAATTTGGTCTACTTCTTCCATTAGGCCTAAATCAATAAGCAAATCCGCTTCATCAATTACTACACTATTAACAGTTGAGGGGTTAATGGCATTCTCTTCAATAAAGTCTAAAATCCTTCCTGGAGTCCCTACAATTAAATGAGGTTGTTTCTGAAACTTTTGAAGTTCGCGCTCTTTATCAGTTCCGCCAATGACTAAACGTGAAGTAAATTCAAGTTCAGAATGATCCTGCATCTTTTTAACTTCATGAAAAATTTGCATCGCTAACTCACGAGTCGGGGCAACAATCATTTTTTGTGTTGTTTGTTCGTTTAAGTTAAGCTGATCAATTAACGGAATTAAATAAGCATGCGTTTTACCAGTACCAGTTTGTGACTGCCCAATCACGTTTTCGTAGCGTAGAGCAGCTGGTATAACTCGATGCTGGATTTCAGTAGGTTGTTTAAATCTTAAACCCTGTATAACTGTTAACATATTAGGGCTTAATTGATATGATTGAAAATATCTATTCATTTTACATTCTCCTTTATTCCTAACAATATTTATTATAAAGGAGACATACTTTAAATGCCACCGAATAAACATTTTGTCAATAAAGCTTATAGCCTTTATAATAAGCATAGAGAGTATAAAATGGGGAGGCCATTTTCATGGAAGTTATAAAAATTGCACCAAGGGGCTATTGTTACGGTGTTGTAGATGCCATGGTCATTGCAAGCAACGCTGCCAAAGACCCAAACTTACCAAGACCGATCTACATTTTAGGAATGATCGTTCATAATAGTCATGTAACAAAAGCTTTTAAAGATGAAGGAATTGTCACATTAGATCAACGAGGTAAAAGTCGTTTAGAGCTTTTAAAAGATATTAATGAAGGTACGGTCGTCTTTACAGCACATGGTGTTTCACCAGAAGTAAAAGAAGTTGCTGAAAGTAAAGGATTAACTGTGCTTGATGCGACTTGCCCTGATGTGACTCGCACACATGATTTGATTCGCGAAAAAGTTTCAGAGGGATATGAAGTTGTTTATATTGGTAAAAAAGGTCATCCAGAACCTGAAGGAGCCGTTGGAGTTGCGCCAGGTCACGTTCATTTGATTACAACTGAAGAAGATGCTAAAGAGTTAAACTTTGACGAAGATACAAAAATTATCGTAACGAACCAAACGACGATGAGTCAATGGGATGTTTATGACGTTATGCAAAAAGTTAAAGAGTTATATCCGCAGACTGAAATGGTTCAAGAAATTTGTATGGCAACGCAAGTTAGACAAGAAGCTGTTGCTGAACAAGCTAAGGATGCAGATTTAACGTTAGTAGTTGGTGACCCTATGAGTAATAACTCCAACCGTTTAGCCCAAGTTTCTAAACAAATTGCCGGAACTGAAGCTTATCGAATTGCAGATGTTTCTGAAATTAAGTTGGAATGGCTTCAAGATTGCGAAAAAGTTGCCGTAACGGCTGGCGCTTCAACACCAACTCCAATTACTAAAGAAGTAATTCGCTTTATCGAAAATTATAATCATGAAGATGAGAGTTCATGGGAACGCGAATCACTTGTTACAAATAATAAAATTTTACCTAAAGTTAAATCAACAAAGAAAAAACGCGCTTAAAAAAATCCGGCCTTAGCCGGATTTTGTTTATTCCCATTCAATTGTTGATGGTGGCTTGCTTGTTATGTCATAAACCACTCGATTAACATGTTTGACTTCATTAACGATTCTCGTTGAAATTTTTTCAAGAACATCATAAGGGATTCTCGCCCAGTCAGATGTCATGCCATCAATGGATGTTACTGCTCTTATCCCGATTGCATGATCATAAGTTCGTTCATCCCCCATCACTCCAACACTTTGTATGCCTGGTAGGACTGTGAAATACTGCCATACGTCTCTGTCTAAACCAGCGTGCTTAATTTCTTCACGTAAAATTGCATCAGATTCTTTAACTAATTCAAGTTTATCCTCAGTAATTTCACCTAATACTCTAATTGCTAGTCCAGGTCCTGGAAATGGCTGTCTCCATACAATATGCTCTGGAATGCCAAGCTCTTCCCCTAGTACACGAACTTCATCTTTAAATAAAGTATTTAAAGGCTCGATTAAGTCAAAATTCATACGTTCTGGTAACCCGCCAACGTTATGATGTGATTTAATCGTCTGTGCTGTTTGAGTTCCGCTTTCAATGACATCAGTATAGAGTGTTCCTTGAGCTAAATAATCAATGTCATGTAATTTTGAGGCTTGATCTTCAAATACATAAATAAACTCATTACCGATGATTTTGCGTTTTTCTTCAGGATCATCTACACCTTTTAATTTTCCTAAAAACCGGTCTTGAGCATCTACTTTAATAACATTTATATTAAAACCTTCTCTAAACATCTTCATGACGTCTTCTGCTTCATTCTTTCTAAGTAACCCATGGTCAACGAAGATACATGTTAGTTGATCACCAATAGCACGGTGTAATAAGACTGCGACAACGGATGAATCAACACCGCCACTTAACGCACAAAGAACCTTTTTATCTTGTACTTGATTTCTAATTTTTTCAACTTCGAGTTCAATAAAATTTTCCATTGTCCAATTTCCGGAACAACCACAAATATTTAAAACAAAATTCTTAAGTAAATCATTTCCATATTCTGAATGTTTTACTTCAGGATGAAATTGCACACCATAGAGTTTTTTATCTGGATGACTTATAGCTGCAATTGGACAAGATTCATTTGAAGCATCCACTTGAAAACCTTCTGGCTCTTTTGTGACATGATCACCGTGGCTCATCCAAACCTGCTGCTCTTCAGGTAACGTTAAAAATAACTCTGAATCATTTAACCGCTTAATCACTGCTCTTCCATATTCTCGTCTACCAGCACGTTCGACACTTCCGCCATAATGATAAGACATAAGCTGCATCCCATAGCAAATACCTAAAATGGGGATGTTTAGTTCAAAGATTTCAGGATCAATCGTAAAGGCTTGATCTCCATATACACTATTTGGGCCTCCAGATAGAATGATTCCCGTTGGATTTAAACCCTTTAATTCCTTAGCTGTTATGTCATTAGGCTTTAGTTCACTAAAGACGCCTTGTTCACGAATTCGTCTAGTGATGAGCTGATTGTATTGACTTCCATAATCCAGTACAATGATTTTTTCATCAATTGACTTCATGTTTAAACACCTCGCATTATTTCCCTATATAAAAAACTAGAATTCCACCTCAAGTAGCTACAAAGGCAGAATTCTAGATTCTTACCTTCATAGTCAGGTTGTTTACGGCAACCCGGTAGAGACTCTTGCTCCATATTAGCAAGGATATATGAAGTGATTCCGTTTTTTATAAGGGGTTTAAAATACAAAATTAAAATGAATAATTAGGAGCTTCTTTTGTTACTTGTACATCATGTGGATGACTTTCTTTTAGTCCTGCGTTTGTTATTCTAACGAACTGTGCTTCTTCTCTTAATGACTTTAGATTTGACGCACCACAATATCCCATGCCTGAGCGCAGCCCGCCAACTAACTGATAGAGTGTATCTGCAACTGGACCTTTATAAGGAACTCTTCCTTCTATTCCCTCTGGGACAAATTTTTTATTTTCCTCTTGGAAATATCGGTCTTTACTTCCTTTTTCCATTGCACCAACAGAGCCCATTCCTCTGTACACTTTATATCTGCGGCCTTGGAAAATCTCAGTTTGTCCAGGGCTTTCACTTGTACCTGCTAGCATACTACCAAGCATTACAGCATGACCACCAGCTGCTAGTGCCTTAACTAAATCGCCTGAAAACTTAATACCACCATCAGCTATGATAGGTACGCCATGCTTTCTAGCCTCAGATGCACAGTCATAAATAGCTGTAATTTGCGGTACTCCAACACCTGCAACGACTCTTGTTGTACAAATAGATCCTGGTCCAATTCCGACTTTTACTACATCTACGCCAGCATGTATTAACTCTCGCGTAGCTTCAGCAGTAGCTACATTACCTGCAATCAGATTAACGTTTGGAAAGGCATCTCTAATTGTTTTAATCGACTCTAAAACTCCTTGAGAGTGACCGTGCGCTGTATCAATGACAAGAGCATCAACTCCTGCTTCAACTAATTTTTCAGCTCTAACGAGCACGTCACCAGTCACTCCAATAGCGGCACCGACGATTAGACGCCCTTGTGAATCAACTGCTGAGTGAGGGAACTCAATAACTTTTTCAATATCTTTAATGGTGATTAACCCTTTTAATGTCCCAGCTTGATCTACTAAAGGAAGCTTTTCAATTTTGTGTTCTTGTAAGATATGCTCTGCTTCTTCTAATGTCGTATTAACAGGTGCAGTAATTAAGTCTTCTTTAGTCATCACATCAGCGATTCTAGATGAATAATCTTGAATAAACCTTAAATCTCGATTTGTAATGATGCCAACTAGTTTTTGGTTATCTTCATCATCCACAATTGGAACTCCAGAGATGCGGTATTTACCCATTAGGTGTTCAGCATCGTAAACTTGATGCTCTGGCGTTAAGAAGAATGGATTTGTAATGACTCCCCTAATAGAACGTTTAACTTGATCAACTTGATCAGCTTGCTCCTCGATGGACATGTTCTTATGAATAATCCCAAGTCCACCTTCACGGGCCATTCCAATAGCCATTTTGGCTTCAGTCACCGTATCCATACCCGCACTAATAACCGGTGCGTTCAATTTTAGTGAATCGGTTAACTCTACTTTAAGGTCAACTTCTCGAGGTAACACATCTGATTTAGAAGGTAGTAATAAAACATCATCAAATGTTAAACCTTCTTTTTGAAACTTTTGCTCCCAAACCATTATTTTAATCCTCCCCCTTATTTCATTTTAAATAAGATTATCAACGTTACATCTTAAATGTCAACATGGAGGAAATAAGTTATAAGATTCAAAATAAACAGAAAACAAGCAGAGGTTATAAAATAACCCCTGCTTGTTTTAGATAAAAGTAAACGGCTCTGTGATTGTGGAAGATGATATATAGTCTACATCTAAATCCTGACTACGTTCTTTTAAGATTTTCAGTAGTTCGCTTTTCATAACTTTCTCGATGTGATGACCAGGATCAATAACATTTAATCCTATACCAAGTGCATCATGGGCCGTATGGTAATACAAATCACCTGTAATTAAAACATCTGCTCCTTTAATTTTAGCCTGATCAATATATTTATTTCCATCGCCACCAATTACAGCAATTGTTTGTACTTTCTTAGAATGTTCTCCCACCATTCTTACATAAGGTACATCGAATGACTTTTTAACATACTCAGCAAAATCCTCAAGTGCTAAAGGTTGATCTAACTTTCCAATTCTACCTAATCCACGCTTTATGCCTGGTAATTCTACTGGGTAAACATCATAGGCCATTTCTTCATACGGATGAGCATCCACTGAGGCATCTATCACCTTTCTTAAAATCGACTTAGGAACAATTGTTTCCATTCGTACTTCTTGTACTTTTTCGAGTTCACCTTTTTGTCCTATATATGGGTTAGTACCATCTAATGGTTTAAACGTTCCTGTTCCAGTTGAATTAAATGTACAGTGACTGTAATCCCCTATGTGTCCCGCTCCAGCATTAGAAAGAGCATCTCTTAGTTGGTCTTCATGAGTTTGAGGGACAAATACCACTAACTTAAATAAAGGTTCTTCCCCTGTCTCAACTAAAATATCTGTATGCTTAATACCAAGCTGATTCATAAGCATATCATTTACGCCACCTGTTGCAATGTCTAAATTCGTATGTGCAGCGTAAACAGATATATCATGTTTTATCAACTTTTGAATAATTCTTCCTTTTTCACTATTTAGATCTATCTTTTTTAAAGGTTTAAAAATAAGGGGATGGTGTGCAACAATCAGATTGACGTCGTTTTCAATCGCTTCATCAACAACACTTTCTAAAACATCTAAAGCAATCATTACTTTAGAAACTTTAGCATTCATCTTACCTACATGAAGACCAATTTTATCCCCTTCAAAGGCATAAGATTTTGGTGCGAAGTCTTCAAGCAAGTTAATGACATCCTTAACGGTCGCCATAATTGATTTCCTCCTTAATCCATTTTACTTGTTGAACGAATTCCTCAAGTTTTTCACTACTAACATTAGTAGATTGCTTCATTTGTTCAATAATTTTTTCTTTTTTATGTAATACATTTTCCCATTTTCTATAAAAAGCATCGGGTTTCTTAAGGAGTAATATTGGACCTAAATACAGCTCTTTAGGAGTATATTGGGTGGACTGATTATCAGGTTCCAAAACAACAATTTCATAAATATAGCCTTCTTCATCCAAGATTTCCTCTTCAACTATTTTAAAATTGTAATTCTTAGCAAAGCTCCTTACAGATTGTGCATCAATATTTGGTTGTAAGATTAGTCGTTTAACATTAGATAGTTTAGATCTACCGTTATCCAATATTGACGTGATAAGTGATCCTCCCATTCCAGCAATGACAATTGTGTCTGCTTCACCCTCTTTTAATATGTCGAGTCCATCTCCCAAACGAACGTCAATTTGTCCTTTAAGCCCAATTTGATTGACTTGCTGTTGAGCCGATTCAAATGGTCCTCCATTCACTTCTCCAGCTATTGCATTTACATGTTCATGCTTTAAACATACGTAACAAGGTAAATAGGCATGATCAGAACCGATATCAGCTAAAACTTTAGTGTCTTTCGGTATGTAGTTTGCTACAGTCATTAATCGTTTAGATAAATTAATTTTCGTCATTTGTATGAAATCCTCTTTCAGTTTAAAAAAGTCCAGAAACATGGAATATGTCCTGGACTTTTCATTACTTTTCTACTCTTTCCCATTTAACAGCCATTCGGCTATGACTTCTGCTTCTTCAGCATTCGCATAATCACCTGTCATTAGGTTACTACCTTCAACACCGTTGTTAATGATATCAACTAATTCCTCTTTAGAATAACGATCTCCAACAGTATTTAAGTTAGGCGCATTACCTGAACCGCTTAGGTCAGCACCGTGACAAGATGTACAGTTGTTTTGTTGTACTAACTCTGCCGGATCCAGGGTACCTTCATTACCACCTTCACCCTCTGCTTGGTCCATTTGAGCTAGTCCAACTCCACCCATTACAACCATTGTAACAATCCCTAGTAAAGCAATAAGTGCATATGGCATAACTAAATTTTTCTTCATGTTATTTGCCCTCCTTCGTTGCGCTATATGTATACGGATATAAATTCAAACTATATTTATTTTACTCGAAAAATCCATAAACTAAAAGGGAGAAATTGTGAATATTTTATATAACATAATAATTTATTAGTAAAATTATAATACCAGTCATACCTGATAAGATTAAATAACTAAATCGTTTCCAAAAACCAATTGTTATCCAAGCAAAACAATTTATTAAAGTTATTAATGCTGGATGAATACCCAGATTAAAAATAATGTTTAAATTTAATGATCCCGTTAATACAATAGATAACAGGACTATAATCGATAAATGGAAAATAAATTGATTCAATCTATAAAAGATCAACATATGAAAAGATGCAATACTTACTGTAAAAATTATAACAAATAATTTAACCCATTGTTGAAATTCATCATTTAATAATAAAAAAGTTGAAACAGGGAGTAAGAGCACTAAGAAGGTTAAGTCAATATAATACCAAATATTGCTCTGCTTCTTAGATACTTCTGATTCCGAATTACCTTCCCCCTGAGTATATAGCATTAATAAAAAGTCGCAATATTTTTCTGGTAGAAGTTTGGACTCTTTCCAATACTTTATTTCTTTAATAATGACCTCTTTACGATCAAAATTCATGCTTTCCCCATGTTAAACTTAGACAATTATTCTAAAAAGTCCTTTAAGCGTTTACTACGACTAGGGTGTCTAAGCTTTCTTAAGGCTTTAGCTTCAATTTGACGAATTCGTTCCCTAGTTACTCCAAAGACCTTACCAACTTCTTCAAGAGTTCTTGTTCTACCATCATCTAAACCAAAACGTAAACGTAATACATTTTCTTCTCGGTCAGTTAGTGTATCTAATACATCTTCCAGTTGCTCTTTTAGCAACTCATAAGCAGCATGATCTGATGGTGACTGAGCTTCTTGGTCTTCTATAAAATCACCGAGGTGAGAGTCATCTTCTTCACCAATTGGTGTTTCTAAAGATACTGGTTCTTGAGCAATTTTTAAGATTTCTCTTACTTTATCTGGTGTTAAGTCCATTTCTTCAGCAATTTCCTCAGGAGTAGGTTCACGACCTAAATCTTGAAGGAGTTGACGCTGAACGCGAATTAATTTATTAATCGTTTCTACCATGTGAACAGGAATACGAATGGTTCTTGCTTGGTCCGCAATAGCACGTGTGATTGCCTGCCGAATCCACCATGTTGCATAGGTACTGAATTTAAAACCTTTACGGTAATCGAACTTTTCAACGGCTTTAATTAAGCCCATATTACCTTCTTGGATTAGATCTAAAAACAGCATGCCTCTACCAACGTAACGTTTTGCAATACTAACAACTAAACGCAAGTTAGCTTCAGCTAGTTTTTGTTTAGCAATTTCATCGCCTTGTTCAATGCGATGAGCTAAATCAATCTCATCGTCAGCTGATAACAGGTCAACTCGCCCAATTTCTTTCAGATACATCCTTACAGGGTCATTTATTTTAACGCCTGGTGGGACACTTAAGTCGTTTAAATCGAACTCTTCTTCCTTTTCGATTTTTTGCATGTTAGGATCTTCGTCATTTTCTCCTATAACGTCAATTCCTTCTTCTGCTAGGGTTTCATAAAATTCATCCATCTGTTCAGAGTCTAATTCGAAATGGCCTAATTTATCAGCTATTTCTTCATATACGAGAACACCTCGCTTTTTACCAATCTCAAGTAGTTGTTCTTTTGACTGGTCAAGTGTTAGCTCTTGTTGTTCAAGATCTTGATTTTGATCTACTGGCTTGTTTGCCATTTATAACCCCTCCTTCCAAACTGGTTACTGTTCAATTCATGTCATGTTTTTCTTTTTTAATTCAATTAATTTCATACCGATTCGAGCTGCGGATTGATGATCATTTTCTTTTTCTGCCTGTATCAACATCTGCTTTAATGTCCTAAGCTCTTGACTGGATTCACTTTCTCGCTTTATTGCTCGAATGTAATCATCCAATTCTTGATCACTAAAAGATTCATTTATAGGAATTAAAGCTAATTCTGTAGCCAATTGTTTGATGTGATCATCATTAAGTCTTTCTAAGAATTGACTTACACTCGGCTCGTTCCCTTCCTCATAATATGCATATAAATAAGTTACTAATACCTGATGATCCTCAAGATTAAATGAGGAACCTAATCGTTGTTGAACTTTATCAGCTACATATTCATTCTGTAACATATGAGAAATTAAGTGACGTTCAGCATTCTGATACGCACTATATAATTTCTGAGGTTTCTTCCACTTATTATGCTCAATGCTCTTATTATTAACATGATTATCATGGTCTTTTGTACGTTGCATTATTCTTCTGCGATTTTCAATTTCTTGAAGTAATGTCGATCGGTCAAGCTTAAACATTTCCTCTAAGTCATTTAAATAAAAATCACGTTCAACTGCTTGATTGACTGTCGCAATGATATCTAAAGCTTTCTCAACGTATTGGACTCTATCATGGTCAATATTTAAATTGTAGTTCTTTTTTATATACTGCAACGAAAACGATACATCATTCTCTGCTGACTGAATTAAATTTTGAAATGCTTCTGGACCATGTTTTTCAAAAAAATCATCAGGGTCCATCTCATTAGGTACATTCGCCACTCTTGCGTTCATTCCTGCATTTTTTATGATTTTTGCAGTTTTAAAACTTGCTTCTCTACCTGGAGCATCTCCGTCGTAACATATAATGACTTCATCGACATAATGACTTAATATCTTTGCGTGTGTTTCAGATAAGCTTGTACCCATTGTTGCAACAGCATGGTGAACTCCTGCTTGATAAGCTTTTATCACATCTGCATATCCTTCAAATAAAACAACTTGATTAAGTTTTTGAAAATATTTTCTTGCTCTGTGGAAATTATATAAGATTTTTCCTTTATGAAATAACTTTGATTCAGGGCTATTTAAATACTTGGGTTCTAGATGATCTTGAATCGATCTTCCTCCAAACCCGACAACTTTTCCTTGATGGTTGTGGATAGGAAAAATAACCCTGCCTTGAAATCTGTCAAAAAAGCTATTCCCATCTCGGCTGTTTAATAAACCGTATTGTGCCAAATTTTCGAGTTCAAACCCTTTTCCTTTAAGGAATGCACTTAAAAATTGGTCTTTGTAGGGTGAATACCCTAATTGAAACTCTTCGATAGCGTCTTTAGAAAATCCTCTATTTTTAACGTAGTTAAGAGCATCTTTGCCATCTTTAGTGTGTTTCAGTACATGATGAAACAATTTATTAGACCACTCATAAGCGTCCAATATGTTTTGTTCCTCACTAGAGTAAGAAGGTCCTTGCTGCCTGATCCATTCATCTGGTAGAGAGTCACCACTTTTATCAGCTAAATGTTTTATTGCCTCAACAAAGGATAAGTTCTCAATTTCCATGACAAACGACGTTACATTGCCGCCTTTACCACAACCAAAACAATGAAAAATTTGTTTTTCTGGTGAGACGGAAAATGATGGTGTATCTTCTCCATGAAAAGGACATAAACCGAAGTAATTACGCCCCTTTTTAGTCAATTTAATATAGTCGCTAATGACATCTACAATATTGTTGTTCTGAGTTATTTCATCTATTTTTTCTTGAGGAATTCTGTTCACCATCTACATCACCATGTGATTAAATTCGATATTCTTTCCTAAATACCTTCAAACATCGACAAAAAATTATGTTGTTAAAAATATTGTCACAAACGGATGGACTTTATATTCTATGTATACCCCTCACTCATAAGTGAGAAACTAATTAAAGTCGATTTAATCTATAATTCTACTTCTTTCCACAAATAACGATTATAACTTATTCAATTCGATTATGCGAATACTTTGATTGAAGTCTTAATATTTTAAATATATTGATAAAGCTGGAACTTCAAATTATTATAAAGTAAAAAAGAAACACCAATACAGATATCCACGATATCACATATTAGTGTTTCAATTTTTAAAATGTCATCTAGTGTTATTTCTTGAGTTTTCGTAAAATAACGTTCGCTGTTTCTTCAACTGCTTTATTGGAAACATCAATCGTATCACAGCCAATTTTGTCAACAACTCTATTAAAATAATTGATTTCTTCTTGTATACGTTCTTTTTTTGCATAGTTAGCCGAACCATTCAACCCTAAAGCTTTTAATCGTTCAGTCCGGATATGATTTAATTTCTCTGAGCTAATTTTAAGACCAATACACTTATCTGGATCTACTTGAAATAACTCTTCTGGTGGTTCTACTTCAGGTACAATTGGTACATTAGCAACCTTTAACCGCTTGTGCGCTAAGAACTGTGATAATGGTGTTTTAGAGGTTCTTGATACACCTATAAGTACTAAATCTGCTTTTAATATGCCCTTAGCATCTCGGCCATCATCATATTTAACAGCAAATTCTATTGCTTCAACACGCTTATAGTAATCTTCATCTAATTTATGTACTAAGCCAGGTTGAAGTGTAGGTTTTTCTTGTAAATGTTGTTCTAACTCCTCTAATAAAGGACCAATTAAATCGATAGCTTTAATATTATACTGAGCAGATAAATCTTTCATTTTCTGTCTAAATTCTGGTTTCACTAATGTATATGCGATAATTCCATTATTCTCATTAGCTAAATTAAAGGCATCTACCATTGTAGCCTCATCATCAACATATGGGATTCTTTGGATTTTAATATCTTGATTGGCAAATTGACTCAAAGCAGCTTTCCCTAAAAGTTCCGCGGTTTCACCTACCGAATCTGACAACACATAAAAAATCATATCAGCCATCCTCCTTGATTCTTACTCATCTCTGACTAAATCCACAAATGCTTTAGTGACATTGGTTTTTGTTAATCGGCCGACCACTTCTTGACCATCTTCACGTTCTACGACAACTGGAAGTGCATCGATCTGATTTTCGATTAACTTCGTTGCCGCATCGACTAATAAATCATCTTTATAACATATCTTAATTTTAGGGGTTCGTGTCATAATAATATGTACAGGTACATCTGACAACTCTTGATTTCCCATAGCTGCACGTAATAAATCTTTTCTAGACAAAACACCTACTAAATGTGCTTGATGATTCACGACAAATAACGTACCAACATCCTCCAAAAACATGGTTGTAATAGCATCATACACAGATACTTGATCATTGACAACCACTGGAACAGAATGTTGGTCTCTAACTTTTAACTTCTTTACTTGGTCTGAAATGATTTCACTACCTGTTTTCCCTGTATAAAAATAACCTACTCGAGGTCTAGCATCTAAAAATCCAGCCATCGTCAGAATCGCTAAGTCAGGGCGTAACGTTGCCCGAGTTAAATTTAAACGATCTGCGATATTTTCTCCAGTAATGGGTCCGTTTTCTTTTACAATTTCTATAATTTGTTCTTGTCGGTGTGTTAATTCCATTATTTTTACCACCTCTACAAAATCTGACATACTATATTTAAATATTATATACTAATTTATTGATCGAATAAAGAAAGAAAAATTCGCCCCTTAAACTTATTTAAGCTTCTAATCATGTAAAAAGCTTAAATCAATCAGTTTATGGACGAATGAGGTAGTAAAACTAAGTTTTACTTTATTCAAGTAAATGCATTTGATCAAGAAATCGTTTTGATTTAATTGGCATACCGCCAAACCTGTCATAATATTGATCTAAAAGCTCTCTAATAAAGACTAACGTTTCTTTTTTTATATTTAAATTACGGATACGCTTAATGCTCGTTTGACTCATCAGTTTTATAATTTTATGTATATGAGGTGTTAGTTTAAAATAATCTTCTGCACGATAAATGCACTGGTCACAAATAACGCCACCTTCAGTAATTGAAAAAGCAGCAATGGGTCTATCATCGTGACCATTAACACAAGTGTCTAAGACAGGTGCGAACCCTCCTACATAATACATCTTCAATTCAAACATCAGCGTGATCGCTTGTGGAGGGTCACCCTCTGATACTCGCTCTAAACTGACATATAATTCATCAAAAATATGCTTACTGGGTTCTCTCTCGTTTACGATTTTTGATAACAATTCACACATATAAGAAACATATGCTGTTAACATAATGTCTTCTCTTATATTCCTCATGCTGTGTATTATTTCGCCTTGATGAATTGTCCCTAGACCTTTACCTAATTGAATTAGAAAGGATCCATATATAAATGGCTGCGTAATAGCAGCCATTCGACTTTTAGACTTTTTAGCACCTCTTGCAACTGCACTAATTAAACCAAACTCCTTAGTGTATAACGTGACTATTTTGTTCGTTTCTCCGTAGTCTTTTGTTCTTAATACGATTCCCTCAACTTTTTCAAACATCCGTCTCCCATACCTTTATTGGTTATTATTTGCTAATGATGTCTTGGACTGATTTAAATCGCTCTTTTGGTGCGTACTTTTATAGGCTTCCTCCATTTGTTTCATCAATAAATACGTTTCAACACTACCAGTTTTACTAAAAACTTTCCAAGGTAAATCGATCATCAAAATCTCCACCTTTCAGATTTATTGATCACAAACAAATGTCCACTCTGCTTGATACACACTTTGTCAAATGTGTTTTCAATCAGGATGAAAACATTATGATTTAGTCATATTGTCTCTCATATAACGGACTTCATTAGTTAAAAAAATTACCAGTTGACATTAGTACTCATCTTCGTTATAGCCATAATCTTTTAAATGAGTCATTCGATTACGCCAATCTTTCTGAACCTTAACCCAAAGCTCTAAATAAACTCTGGAACCAAGCAAGCTTTCAATATCTTTACGTGCTTCTGTTCCGATTTGACGCAACATTTGACCTTGTTTACCTATTATTATTCCTTTTTGAGAAGACCGTTCCACAATAATCATAGCTTGTACATTGATGACATGGCTGTTTTCTTCTGGTTGTATACCCTCAATGACAACGGCTATAGAATGTGGTATTTCCTCCCTAGTATGATGCAAGACCTTTTCACGAATTAACTCACTAATAATAAATCGTTCTGGGTGGTCTGTAATTTGATCTTCCGGATAAAATTGAGGTCCTTCAGGTAAGTAACCTTCCATAACCTCTAATAGATGATTTACATTATTTCCGTTTAAGGCAGAAATTGGTATGATTTCCTGAAAATCAAGCTTCTCTTTATATAAACTAATAAGAGGAAGCAATTCATCAGGGTGAACTTCATCAATTTTATTAATGACAAGGAATATAGGTTGATTAACCTCTTTTAACTTATCTATAATAAATTGATCACCTTTGCCAAAACCTTCTTTTGCATTAATCATAAACATAATAAGATCAACTTCATTGAGGGTATTAATTGAAGATTGAACCATAAAATCTCCAAGTTTGTGCTTAGGTTTATGAATTCCAGGAGTATCAATAAAAACAAATTGAGAATGTTCAGTTGTGTATACGCCTTGAATTTTATTTCTTGTTGTCTGTGGTTTATCACTCATGATCGCTATTTTTTGTCCTAACACATGGTTCAAAAAAGTTGATTTCCCAACATTTGGTCGTCCAATAATCGCTATAAATCCAGATCTAAAGTTGCCATTATTCATATTTTTGTCTCTCCTAGCTTGGTTTGATTTTATTTTACTATAAAGAAAAGAAGATTTCATTTTGTTCGACAAAAGATATCGATAAAAGACAAAAGAGTATTCTATAAATACGAATACTCCAAAATTAAAAGAAAGTTATAACTTTAGGAACAAAGATAATCACACCTACAATGGCTGCAAAAATAGAAGCTAATAATACAGCCCCGGAGCTAATGTCTTTAATATTTCTAGCTTGTTCGTCACGTTCTTTAAACAAAACGTCTGTTATATTTTCAATTGCTGTATTCAATGTTTCAGCTATCAAAACAACTGCTATTGCAAGTATGATAAATAACCATTCAATTGGTTCAATTTTTAACCATATTCCTGTGAATATGACTACTAACATGCTAACAATGTGTATTTTCATATTGAATTCAAGTTCTATTGCTTTATATATACCACGCAAAGCATGCTTAAAACCTATTTTACGCATCACGTTTCAAACCAAATTCTTCCAAAATATGTTCTTGCCTCTCAAACATTTCTTTTTCTTCTTCAACAGTTTGATGATCATAACCTAATAAATGTAGAAAACCATGCACAATCAAAAATCCTAATTCACGTTGATAGGAATGATTATATTCTTTTGCTTGTTCTTTAGCTTTCTCTAATGAAACAATAATATCTCCAAGATGTTCAGGTAAATTATCACCCACAATTTGAAGCTCTTCTTCACCTGTTTCTTGCATCGCAAATGAAATAACGTCTGTGGCAGTGTCTTTTTGTCTGTAATCTCTGTTAATACTCTGTATTTGTTCATTATTAACAAATGTAATGGATATTTCAGCTTCTGAGTTTACTTCTTCCATATCTGCTGCATAATTAAGTAAATCCCTAAGGAGCTTAAGCTCATCTTCAGTTACTTGGTTCATCTCATCAATAAAATCGATATTCATTTAGTGACCTCCTAGAGTTGACTGCAAATTTTTATCCTTAGGATAATCAATTCTTTGGTGGAAGATTCCATTTAACATATCACATATATCATTTTCGATTGTTAAAATTTCATCAATTGTTAAGTGACAATCGTTAAATTGTCCATCTAACAGACGATCATAAATTATAGTTCGCACTATTTTATGGATTTCTTCGTTAGTTGGGTGTTGCTTTGATCTCACAGCCGCTTCAACAGAATCACAGATATTAATAATTGCCGCTTCTTTTGACTGTGGGATTGGTCCATCATATCTAAAATTATCCTCATCCACGTTTGGTTGACGTTCTCTCGCCTTATGGTAAAAGAATTTTAAAAGCGTCGTACCATGATGCTCTTGAGCAATCTCGATGATTTCTTTAGGTAAACCGTATTCTTTTAATAGACGTGCAGAATCATTAGGATGCTGAAGAATGATTCTCGCACTTTCTTCAGGTGGTAATGAATCATGCGGATTATTTCCGCTTTGATTTTCAATAAACATATGAGGCTTAAGCGCTTTACCAATATCATGATAATAAGCTGCCACTCTTGCTAATAATCCATTAGCACCAATCGATTCACATGCTGATTCACTTAGATTTGCAACCATAACACTATGGTGGTAAGTTCCAGGTGCTTCAACTAGCATTTTACGTAGCAAAGGATGATTCGGATTAGATAATGTTAATAGCTTACTCTCTGTTAACATGTTAAATGCCGCTTCAATTAACGGTAAAATGCCTAACGTTAGAATAACTGCCAATAAAACCGAAACCATCGAAAATACAAGGGATAGCATAAACTCCGGCGTCATGGCCATCCATGTATTCCAAGGCTCCAATTCAAATATAGTCACTAAAATTAAATGAACAGATATTAAGGATGTAGCTGTTTTAAGTAATGTCTTTCGATCTTTAATTGATTGAAACATAAAAACAGCAAACCATTGCGAAAGTAATAAATAAACAAACAGCTGATACATATTAAAATCGGTAGTCATAAAAATAAAACTACCGTAGATTGACGTCACAACTGATGTCATTAATGCGAAGCGTTCTGTCATGAAGTGCTTAACTAAAATTGAAAAAGCAGCAATTGGAGTCAAATAAAAGATATTTGGTAAGTCGAGGCTAATAACTTGTAAGGCATACATGGTTAATAGCAAGCCAGTTCCAAGAAACGTGAACGTTATAGCTTCTTGTTTAGACCAGCTTTCCTTTTGTTTCACTTCAATATGTAATACAAATCCTAATAGTATACCAATACTAATACCTATAAGAAATTCATTGAAAGTAACTAAGCTTTGAATATAATGAAGAATCATAAATGCGATAAACAAAGTTGGTGTAATGAAAATTGAAAGCAAATCACTATATTTTAGTTTACGTACATTAAATAAAACTAATGGTTTATGACGATTTACTAATTTCATCAATTACACCAACTTTACCACATTATTTTTCGTATGCTTCAATTACTTTTTGAACGAGTGGGTGTCTGACCACATCTGAACCTTTTAAATAATTAAAAGAAATTCCATCAATGTTACTTAGTCGGTCTTCTGATACTTTAAGACCTGAAGTAACACCTTTAGGTAAATCAATTTGTGTAATATCCCCTGTAATGACCATTTTAGACCCAAATCCTAAACGTGTAATAAACATTTTCATTTGTTCTGGCGTTGTATTTTGAGCCTCATCTAAAATGACAAATGCATCATCTAAAGTACGTCCTCGCATATATGCTAATGGAGCAATTTCAATTGTTCCTCGTTCTAATAACCTGGCTGTATGTTCTGCCCCTATAACATCATGAAGGGCATCATATAATGGTCTTAAATAAGGATCGACTTTCTCTTTTAAGTCGCCAGGTAGAAAACCTAAGCTTTCACCAGCTTCAACAGCAGGTCGAGTTAAAATTAATCGTTTAACATCTCCATTTCTTAAGGCCTTAGCTGCCATTACAACTGCTAAGTACGTTTTACCTGTACCTGCCGGGCCAATCCCAAAGACTAAATCTCTTTTTTTAATCGACTGTACATAGTCGCGTTGACCTAATGTCTTTACACGTATTGGCTTGCCTTGTTGGTTTTTTGTAATTTCATCCTCAAATAAAGTTTCAAATTGTTCAATCTTTCCTGACTTAGCTAGCTCTAATCCATATATGACATCACGCTCAGTGATGTTAATTCCTTTCTTAATAACATTTAAAACTGATTCTAATAATGAAAAAACGATATCAACATCTTTTTCTTCACCGTTAATTTTTAATTGTCCACCACGAGTGATGATTTTAACGGGAATAAAATGTTCGATTTGTTTTATATGACGATCATTAGTGCCAAACAGATTCAATGTATCTGAATGATCCTCTAAATGTAAGTCAATCGTTTTTGTCGTCTCTGCCATACATCAGTCTCCTTGATCAATAATTTGTTCTTTGGTGATATCCTCTAATACTTTAACAAACATTTCTAATTTTACTTTATCATTGTCCTTTTTCTGGTGCAAAACTTTTTGGTACAGCACTTCAACCGATTGTCCTAGTTTCCTTTTTAATTGCTCTTCGATAACTTCATCGATCACTTGTTCATCTTCAATTGTTTCAACTGAAACATCCTCAGGATAATAGTGCTTCTTATTTATAGAAAAAGGCGTTTCCCATATTAAAAAGTAAATGGATTTAGATTCCTCTAATAATAACCTTTTTTGATCTGACTTATTGAAAAACCATGAATGATTGCCAAATCCTAGGCCGTATTTCGTTTCAACATCATCTATAAGGTCCTTCTTTTCACTAGCTAAATTGATCGTGCCTGTTATATTATACCAAACTTCTGCAATAACTTCCCCTTCCGAGTAGGTATAAACATCATTTTCATCATCCAAATTACCAGAAACCAATAAATCCCCTTTTTTCACAACATCATTAACTCGTACGAGTGGCCGTCCACTTTGAACATACATTTTTTTGATGGTGCCTGAATTAGTTGCTACTAAGTTACTTGGCTCTCGATCAGCCTTAACTGTATTATTTTTATTTTCCTCGATCATTATGTGAAATGATGTGCCTGTCCTTTTTATTCCCACATAAGAAACTTCCTCTACTTTATTCATAATTTCTCTTTCAATGGAACTAATGGATTCCATATTTTGAATAAACGAACCTCGATTCATTCCTAAAGTTTCAATTAGTTCACTAACTTCATACCGTACTTCTGGTGAGCCCCCTTGAATATCTACCTTCCATATCATGTTTGATAATAGGAATATGAATCCAATGACTAAACATAAGCTAAAAAAGATTGGGGCAATTTTCTTTCTTTTTTGGTAATAATGAGGTGCACCGCCTCTCTTTTGAAATGATATTTTGCATTTAAAGTCTTTCCTAACAGGTTTTAACTTCAATGCATCAATATATTTCATTCTTAGTGTAATGGTAGATGAATCTATTTTCTTTACATTGTAAAAAGGCACTCCATTCCTGTGTAAATGATTAAGCATTTGACCAGGCCTGTTCCCCGTAATTTTGACATCAACGTAACCGTTTATAAATGATTTACTAATGGTCGTCCCCTCCAATCTCTTTATTTTTTATGCTGAACGTTATAAATTTTACCTTCGATAACAATCTCTTTCTTTAATAAGTTCTTGATGACCAAATTCTCACCATGTACTCTAATCAGTCCGTTTTGTTGCTTTACTTCAATTAAGTCAGATTCAAAAGTAACAAGTCCATTATGATTTTCTATGTATAAATGAATATCACCCACTAACGTAATGCGTGGGTAGTCATAAACGATATCAGCTGGTAGTTGTAATCGCCCTGTTAACCATTGATTTATATGTTTGCGCATAGGCTTCATTCAAAATCCCCCTATCATCACCAATTTATGAAAGAACTTATAAATGTATCACTATATCTAGGTAGAATAATTGAAAATTATTAGCGCTTTAACTGAATTTGAACGTTGAGGTCAGAAATTGAAGGCATAAAAAAACAGGATTGTGTATTCACAACCCTGTTTTTGAATTATCGATTTTGTTTAGCTTTTGGCTTTCCTAAGACTTCACTCATAATTAAGCTTTCTACTAATCGCCGGTTATTTAAATTTCTACGTATCGATACATTTTCAACTGTTTGCCTATCCTTATTGTGAATAGAGCTTTGTTTAATTTTATCAAGGTTTTTATCTGTTTTGCTTTGTTCTCTTCTCTCTCTTGATTCCTGTAATTGCTCATACCATTGATTGGTTTGATCAATTTGAACTTCATCATCTTCATCTGAACTGGATGAAGAAATGGTATCGATACTAACTTTTGCCGGTTTGGAGTCTGACTTTTCATAAGTGACTGGTTTTGGCCTCTCAGATCTAACTGGGCCAGCATCTTCATTGTCACCCGACTTTTTAAACAAACTCATGATACCCGCAAGAATCGCTATTAAAAAGACGATATTATCAAATATTAAATCAATAAACCCCATCATTATCACCTAACCAATCGGGATTATTTTTGCTCATCTGTATGATCATCGTCATCTTTATTAAGTTTACTAATCATGTCGCGCATATCTGTATCAGCTAATACGTTTTTATAGTTAACATAATCCATTACACCCATATTGCCACTGCGTAATGCCTCAGCAAGTGCTAAAGGTACTTCTGCTTCTGCTTCTACAACGCGCGCCTGCATCTCTTGAACTTTAGCAATGTTCTCTTGTTCTTGAGCAACCGCCATTGCACGTCGTTCTTCTGCTTTTGCTTGAGCAATGTTTTTATCTGCTTCTGCTTGGTCCATTTGTAGCATAGCTCCGATGTTTTTACCAATATCAACATCAGCTATATCAATTGATAAGATTTCAAATGCAGTACCTGCATCTAGACCTTTCGATAATACATTTTGAGAGATCAAATCTGGATTTTCTAGTACTTCACCATGGCTCTTAGATGAACCAATTGTACTTACAACACCTTCACCAACACGTGCAATAACAGTATCTTCACCTGCACCACCGACTAAACGATCAATGTTTGCACGAACCGTAATTCTAGCTTTTGCTTTAACTTCAATACCATCCATTGCGACACCTGCGATAAATGGTGTTTCAATCACTTTTGGATTAACGCTCATTTGAACGGCTTCTAATACGTCACGACCTGCTAAGTCAATTGCAGCACAACGTTCGAAGCTTAATTCAATATTTGCACGGTGAGCAGCAATTAGCGCGTTTACCACTCGGTCAACATTACCACCAGCTAGATAATGACTCTCTAATTGGTTCGTTTTAACGTCTAACCCAGCTTTATGTGCTTTAATTAGTGGGTTGATGACCATTCTTGGTACAACCCGGCGTAACCTCATCCCAATTAAAGTAAAAATGCTAATACGTACACCAGCAGCTAGTGCACTAATCCATAGCATGACTGGTACGAAAGTAAATAAAATAGCAATGGCAATAATTATAACTGCCACAATAATGAGTGGAAATAATTGTTCAGTCCCCATTCATAAACTCCTCCTACATATTTTTTTATGATTGAATTTCTCGAACAACAACTCGAGAACCTTCAACTTTAACAATTTCAACTTCTGCATCTCTCGAAATAAATGAACCTTCTGAGACCACATCAAGTCTTTCACCATTAAACACTGCCGATCCAGACGGCCTTAAAAACGTTAATGCGCGGCCTCTTAAACCGATTAAATCCATGCGGTTCTCATTTGAAACATAACCTAATTCTGACTTAGTCGAATCTGATAACACGATATGCCTTAATATTCCTTTATTAAAATCTAATTTTCTAAATAAAACAATCGCTAGAACTATTGATACTAGTAAAGCGACTCCGATACTAAATGCCATGTGCCCCATATCTGCACCAGATACTAATAACGCACCTAATATGGCACCACCGCCAATAATTCCTAAAATTCCACTTGGGACAAAGATCTCCAGTATAATACATATGAGCCCAACTAATAATAATATAACTGACTCATACCCAGCTAAACCTGCCACTAAGTGTCCATAGAAAAATAATATTAAGGAGACTAATCCTAATATTCCCGGTATACCGAATCCTGGTGAATATAATTCCACAATTAGTCCAATACTTGCAATTGATAAAAGGATTGGAATGACAACCGGATTAGTAATAAATCTCGCAATATGTTCAGATATGGTTAATTCTGCTTCAGTGACTTTTGGGTTGTTAATATCAAGTTGGTCAAACAACGCTCGTCTGTCTTCTGCAATCCCCTCTGCATATCCAACTTCAACAGCTTCTTCCGCACTTAACGTTAAAAATTCACCCTCAGGTGCGCCATATTCAGGTAAGTCGATACTAGAGTCTGCCATAGCTTCAGCATAAATTGGATCTCTTCCATTTGCTTCAGCCGATGCCCTCATGGCTTTAATCCAATCAGATTGCGCTTTTTTACTTGCCGCATTACCGTCAGAGGTAATGACTCCAGCTGCCCCCATTCTAGCGTTTGGCTTAAAATAAATTTTATCAGCATTAAGCGCTATGTATGAACCAGCAGAGGCAGCTTGGTTGATGACATAAGCCGTGGTAGGTATATCAGTTCCAGTAATTAAATTCGCTATGTCATTTGCTGAATCAACACGTCCGCCTGGAGAATCAATCTCAAATACAATTAAATCAGCAAAGCTGTCTTCAGCTTCTTTAATTGACCTCTCTAAGAAAGCAACTAACCCTTGTTCAACATCATTCTTAACTGGTATGACGTGAATAGATGTAGAATCATTATGTTGATCGGCATCAACTGATAATTGATTCAGCCATAAGAAAGAACACATTAAGATGATAAACGTATAGAACCTTTTTCTCATTTGCTCCCCCCTTTCTCTCTATTATCCTAAACATTAATACGAAATAGCAACCAATTTCGTTTCAAAAAAATAAAATACCTAACTAAAAACAAATTAAAAAACTTGTTTAAAAGTTAGGTATTTTACTCTTAGTCATTATTGTAAATGGTTCATGACCAATTTATTTACTTTAGAGCCATCTGCTTGACCTTTAACTTTAGGCATTACGGCACTCATCACTTTCCCCATATCTTGTTTGGATGTAGCACCAACTTCATTAATTGTGTTAATGATAATTTGCTCTAGCTCTTCATCAGTCAACTGCTCTGGTAAATAAGCTTGAATAATTTCTAATTCTTGCTCAGTTTTCTCTGCTAGATCATCACGATTGGCATTCTTAAACTCCTGGAGGGAATCTTTTCTTTGCTTTACTTCACGCGTTAAAACTTGCATTTCATCGCCTTCAGATAACTCTCCGCCTTTTTTGATCGCTTCATTCTGTAATGAAGACTTAACCATGCGAATAACAGCGAGACGATCTTTTTCCTTGTTCTTTAATGCTTGTTTCATATCTTGATTCAAACGTTCAAGCAAAGTCATTCCATGTTACACCCTCTTCTATTTTTTACGCTTTCTAGCAGCTTCTGACTTTTTCTTTCTACGTACGCTAGGCTTTTCGTAGTATTCACGCTTACGATACTCAGACAACGTGCCGTTCTTTGAAACACTACGTCTGAAGCGTCGAAGAGCATCTTCAATCGACTCATTCTTTTTAACGCGAGTTGTATTTGACATGCTCAACCCTCCCTCCAAATAAAACACAAAATAAAACATCGTGTGCCCTTATGCACATCTTTAGTTATTATATTAAACATTTCTACAAAAATCAATATCCATCAAATTTTTATTCATGTTTAGACCACTTTTCCATAAGATTAAATGAGGTGTTGAAGCATGTACAATATTATAATGCAGGTTTTCTTACTTATAGGAATTTTCTTATTTGGAATTACTGTCATGAGACTAGGTATAAAAGGGTTGACCTATCAACAACTTGAAAAATTAAGACCAAACTTATCACCATTTAATGGGCTATTGTTAGGTCTATTCTTAACCTTAATTCTTCAAAGTAGTTCTGCTTCAATAGCATTACTCATCACGTTTTTAGCTGCGCTGAAAACAAATCTGCCTTTTTCAATTAGTTATTTAATCGGAGCAAATATTGGGACAACCTTTACGGCACAACTATTTGTTTGGAATGAAGTTCATCTCATGTTTTTATGTCTGCTCGTAGGCTTTTTCATGATCTTTATTTCAAATCAAAAAATATTGTTAGCTGGATTAATTATTTTTGGGCTTGGAGTTATTTTCAGTGCATTAAATGGTTTTGAAAGCTTAGCTAATATTATTCCTACTGAACGTATTCAATATATTGTTAATTCTGAGCATAATACGCCTTTATCTCTATCAATCTTTGGGATGTTATTTACTATGATTATACAATCATCTACAGTTGCAACTGGGATGTTAATGAGCTTTTCGAGCGAAGGAACGGTTCCATTAATACAAATTTACTATGTTCTAATCGGAGCGAATATTGGGACGTGCTTTACCGTTTACTTAGTGTCACTTAAACAACCATACCATGCTAGAATAACAGCTTATGCACACATTTGGATAAATGTCTTAGGGGCTATAATTACGTTCCCTATTTTTATTGCGAACCCAATCATACATTTTGCAGAATGGGTCTCAGCAGTTCCGCAGCAACAAATCGTATGGACCGCGGTTGGTTATAACGTGTTAACAGGGATTTTGTTCTTCATTTTCATGAAACCATTTATTAAATTATTAACGTTTATACACAAACCACCGGAAAGCCCAAACCATTCTACCAGAATAGTCATTAATAATAATATTTAGTAAAAAGGTGACCCCGAGATGGGATCACCTTTTCTAATTAATAATCACTATTTGACGTTTCGCCTTTTACAATTTCAACGCCTGATGAAGCACCTATACGTGTTGCTCCTGCATCAATCATAGCGTTAGCATCTTCTAAACTCCTTACGCCACCTGAGGCTTTAACGCCCATTTCAGGTCCAACTGTTAATCTCATTAAACGAACATCTTCAACGGTTGCACCGCCACCTGAGAATCCAGTTGACGTCTTAACAAAATCGGCTCCTGCCTTTTTAGCAAGTTCACATGCTTTTACTTTTTCTTCTTTAGTTAAAAGTGACGTTTCAATAATTACTTTAACAAGTGCTTGGTCTTTTGCAGCATCAACCACCGCTTGGATATCACGTTCAACTTCTTCATAACGGTTATCTTTAAGTGAACCAATGTTGATTACCATATCCACTTCAGTAGCACCATTTTCAATTGCTTGTTTAGTTTCAAAAGCTTTTGTTTCTGAAGTTGTTGCTCCTAGTGGGAATCCAATTACTGTACATACTTTTACATCTGATTCTTTTAATAACTCATGACAATGTGAAACCCATGTTGGATTTACACAAACCGATGCAAAGCTATTTTCTTTAGCTTCTTTACAAATTTGGTTAATCTTTTCCGCCTGAGTTTCAGGCTTTAATTGAGTATGGTCAATCATGGATGCTAAATTCGTTTTTGTCATGTTCATACACTCCTTATTGATTAACTGCCTTTTTAATTGGGGCATCATCCATTACGCGTACAAATTCTGCTTCATTATATGGATAGCCAGCTTTTTTAACTTTCACTCTAACAATCTTTCCTACCATATCTTCAGTTGCAGGGAATACAACTTTTAGGTAATTATCAGTATAGCCTTCATATAGTCCACTTTCAGGATCGCGTTTGTACTTTTCTTCAGGTATAACTTCTAATACTTCATCTTCATACTGTGATGCGTATTCTTTAGCTTGCTGGTTTGATAACTCAATTAGTTGACGTACGCGTTCGTGTTTGATCTCATCATCGATTTGGTCTTTCATACGTGCAGCAGGAGTACCAGTACGCTGTGAATAAGGGAACACATGAAGTTCAGAAAAACCAATCTCTTGAATTGAACGATATGTTTCCATAAATTCTTCTTCAGTTTCACCCGGGAATCCAACAATTACATCAGATGTAATGGCTAAACCTGGTAAGGCTTCTTTTACTTTTTTGACACGTGACATATAAAATTCCATCGTGTACTTTCTGCGCATACGTTTAAGCACGGTGTCAGAACCAGATTGTAACGGGATGTGTAGATGACGTACTACCTTTTCTGACTGGTCTAAAACCTCGATTACTTCATCTGAAATTTGGCTAGCTTCTATTGATGAAATTCGAATTCTTTTAAGACCAACTACTTGAGACTCTAAGTCGCGTAGTAACTGTGCTAAATTATAGTCTTTTAAGTCTTCTCCGTATCCACCTGTGTGAATACCCGTTAGAACAATTTCTTTATATCCAGCATCTACTAATTGCTGAGCTTGTTTAACGACTTCCTCAGGTGGACGAGAACGCATTAACCCTCTAGCCCAAGGAATGATGCAAAATGTACAGAAGTTATTACAACCTTCTTGGATTTTTAATGATGCTCTTGTACGATCTGTAAATTGTGGTACATCCATTTCTTCGAACACACGAGTTTTCATAATGTTTTTAACACCATTAATTGGCTCGCGATCTTGTTTGTATTGTTCTATGTACTCAAGCATTTTACGGCGTTCTTGTGTACCAATCACAATATCGACACCAGGGATTTCCATAATTTCATCTGGGGACGTTTGTGCATAGCAACCTGTAACACAAATGACCGCTTCAGGGTTCTTTCTGACGGCACGACGTATTACTTGGCGACTTTTACGATCACCAGTGTTTGTTACAGTACACGTATTAATCACGTAAACATCAGAACGTTGGTTAAAATCAACGCGCTCATAATCATGTTCTTTAAAAAATTGCCAAATGGCTTCTGTTTCATAATGGTTTACCTTACACCCTAAAGTGTGAAACGCAACAGTAGTCACACTTCGCACCTCCATTCTTCAAAATAAAATGAAATAGCTGATAAAGCATATAATGGCGCTGTTTCTGTTCTCAATATTCTTGGGCCAAGTCGAATAGACTGACAGTTATGGTCACTTAAGAACTCGATTTCTTGATCAGAAAATCCACCTTCAGGGCCAATTATTATTAAAATGTGGTCTCCCTTTTCAACTTGATTGATCATATTTCTAAATTTAAGTGAACAGTTCTTGTGGTCTTTTGCGACTAGTTCACTAGCAACCCAAAGGTGATCATAACTAGGGTTATTAAATAGTTCCTTTAAGGTTAGTTTCTGATTAATTGTAGGGATGACAGACCTATGTGATTGTTCACTTGCTTCCTTAGCAATTTTCTCAAGTCGTTCTAGCTTTTTTTGTTCCTTTTTATGATCCCATTTTACAATAGTACGATCCATTTGTAATGGAATAAAATGCTCAAGTCCTAGTTCTGTTGACTTTTGGACTATTAAGTCTAATTTATCACCCTTAGGCAATCCTTGTGCTAATGTCACCTTAACAGGTAATTCTTGATTTTCGTTTAATTTTTTAATAATTAAACATTCTACCGTTTGATCCTGAATGTCATGAACTTCACAAACATAAGACACACCATTTGTAACACAAATAATGGAGTGTCCTTCTTTCATGCGCATGACATTTACAATATGGTGATAGTCATCACCTTTAATAACTAAATTTTGCTCAGACCATTGATGGGATGGAACGAAATAACGTTGCATAATTTAAACCTCTTTTATTCAGGCTTTTTTGCTACGATTGAAATCCAATCCTCCATTGCATTCACTTCCACAATGTCAAATCCAATTGATGTTAATGCATCTTTCACATCATTTTTCTTACCTTGAATTATACCTGAAGTAATAAAATAACCACCTGGTTTCACTTTACTGAAGGCATCGTCAATAAATTCTAAAATAATCTCAGCTAAAATATTAGACACAATGACATCTGCACCAGCTTCAACATCTTCTAACAGGTTATTCTGTTTAGCTTCGATGCGGTCTTGTACTTGATTTAGTTTAACATTATTTTGCGTACTTTTAACAGCTACTTCATCTAAGTCATAAGCTTTGATATGTCTAGCACCTAACAGCGCAGCAGCAATGGTTAAAACACCTGAGCCAGACCCAACGTCATAGACTATATCCCCTTCATCAACATATTGTTCCAATGCTTGTATAGATAATACAGTTGTTGGGTGTGTACCAGTACCAAAAGCCATACCTGGGTCTAGCTCTATGATAATTTCATCACTGCTGACAGGTTCGTATTCCTCCCAGGTCGGTATAATGGTAATTTTTTCAGATATTTTAACTGGCTTATAATACTTTTTCCAAGCGGTTGCCCAATCTTCCTCATTAACCTCTGAAATCGTTACATTGTTTTTACCAATATCAATACCATATTTAACTAGGTTACTGATGGCTAGCTTAATTTCATCTACTGTTTCACCTAAAAAACTATTAACTGGAAGGTACGCTTTAATATATACGCCTTCTTCAGGATATTGATTAGGGTCAAGTTCATATATTGTTCCGAATAGCTTAACATCGTCCTTTAGATATAAATCTTGTGGATCTTCAATAACGACTCCGCTTGCTCCCGCTTCATGAAGAATGTTAGAAATCGGTTCTATTGCTTCGTTTGTGGTGTGAACTTTTAACTCGGACCACTTCATACGAATCACTCACTTCGACTTTTTTTAACCTGATAAACATTACCCTTTAAAGGCGCGTTTCATTCGCTGAAATAGATTATCTTGTTGTTCATCTAATGACTCATCGCCACTTAATTCATGGAATTCTCTTAGTAATTCTTTTTGCTTGTCATTTAATTTCTTAGGCACAATTACTTTTACTAAAATATGCTGGTCACCTTGACCATGTCCATGAACATTAGGTGCCCCTTTGCCTTTTAGTCTAAAATGCGTGCCCGTTTGTGTACCAGCTGGTACTTTTAATTTAACGCGGCCATGCACAGTCGGTACCTCTATTTCGTCACCGAGTGCAGCCTGGGTAAATGTAATAGGCATTTCACAGAGAATATCGTCACCGTCACGCTCAAAGAATTCATGTCGTCTGACACGAATAACAACATATAAATCACCTGAAGGTCCTCCGTTAACCCCAGGTCCACCTTGACGAGTAACACGAATTTGCTGTCCATCATCCACACCAGCAGGAATGCGAATATCAATTTTCTTGCGAGTTTTTACTTTCCCATCTCCACCGCATGTGTTACATTTTTCTTCAACTTGCTTACCGCTTCCTTGACAATGATGACAAACTCTACGGTTCACGACTCTACCAAATGGAGTATTTTGTTCCACGTTTAACTGACCTGTGCCATTACAGTGCTGACATGTATGAACGGATGTTCCTGGTTTCGCTCCAGAACCATCACATGTGTCACACGTTTCTTCTTTTGGTATTTCGATTGTAGTTTCCTTACCAAAAATCGCTTCTTCAAAATCAATTTCCATTGTATATTGTAAGTCCTGACCTTGTCTTGGGGCATTTGGGTCACGGCTTCTTCTTCCGCCACCCCCGAAGAACATATCAAAAATATCACCAAAATCACCAAAGTCTTCGAAGCCACCAAAGCCACCTTGACCTGCACCTTGCTGTGTCCCTGCGTGGCCAAATTGGTCATACTGCTGACGTTTTTGGGCATTACTTAATACTTCATAAGCCTCTTTGACTTCCTTGAATTTATCTGCTGCGTTTTCTTCTTGACTCACATCTGGATGATACTTTCTGGCTAGTTTACGGTATGCTTTTTTAATTTCATCTTTTGATGCATCCTTTGATACACCAAGCACTTCATAATAGTCTCGTTTACTCAACCTCTGATCACTCTCCCGTACCTTATCGCATAAATTTTATCATAACATTACAGTCTAAGTTACTGCAATTCATTAAGTGATTATAAGAATATTTAGAATCAAACCTTAAAATCATATTGTGCTGAAAAAAAGTCAAAGCCAAGAATGCCCTGACTTTGACTTTTTTAGTACATTATTTTTTATCGTCTTCGTTTACTTCTTCATAGTCAGCATCAACAACTTCATCGCCTTCATCAGTTTTACCTTGTTCTTGCTGAGCTTGTTGTTGTGCTTGTTCATAAAGCTTTACAGAAAGGTTTTGAACTTCTTGTTCTAAAGCTTCTTTCTTAGCTTTAATATCTTCAAAATCTTCGCCTTCTAAAGCTTTTTTAAGTTCTTCTTTTGCATCCTCTGCTTTTTGTTTCTCTTCATCAGTGACATTGTCGCCTAAATCTTTAATCGTCTTATCTGTTTGGAAGACTAACTGATCCGCCTCGTTACGAAGTTCGATTTGTTCACGGCGCTTCTTATCTTCTTCCGCATTTTCTTCTGCTTCCTTAACCATTTGTTCAACTTCTTCATCTGATAGACCTGAAGAAGATTTGATTGTAATAGACTGTTCTTTGTTTGTACCCATATCTTTAGCACTTACGTTAACAATACCATTGGCATCAATATCGAATTTAACTTCGATTTGAGGTACACCACGAGGCGCTGGTGGAATATCCGTTAACTGGAAACGACCAAGTGTTTTGTTATCTTGAGCCATTTCACGCTCACCTTGCAAGACGTGAATGTCTACAGCTGTTTGGTTATCTGCAGCTGTTGAGAACACTTGTGAGTGACTAGTTGGAATTGTTGTATTACGTTCAATTAGCTTAGTTGATACGCCGCCCATTGTTTCGATACCTAATGATAGTGGTGTTACGTCTAATAGAACAACGTCTTTAACGTCACCTTGAAGAACGCCACCTTGAATAGCTGCACCTAAAGCTACAACTTCATCTGGGTTTACACCTTTAGAAGGTTCTTTTCCAACTGATTTTTCAATAGCTTCCTGAACTGCTGGAATACGAGTAGAACCACCTACTAAAATAACTTTATCAATTTCTGAAGCACTCATATCTGCATCTTTTAACGCTTGACGTGTAGGTTTCATTGTTCTTTCTACTAAATCAGAAGCTAACTCTTCAAATTTAGCGCGAGTTAAGTTCATCTCTAAGTGTAATGGCCCAGCATCACCAGCTGTGATGAATGGTAAAGAGATTTGTGTCTGCGCAACACCTGAAAGATCTTTCTTAGCTTTCTCAGCTGCGTCTTTTAAGCGTTGTAATGCCATTTTATCTTGAGAAAGGTCAATGCCATTTTCTTTCTTGAATTCTTCTACCATATGGTTAATAATGACTTGGTCAAAGTCGTCACCACCAAGTTTGTTATCACCAGCAGTAGAAACAACTTCAAACGTACCGTCGCCAATATCTAGAATTGATACGTCAAAAGTACCGCCGCCTAAGTCATATACTAGAACTGTTTGGTCTTGATCCTGATCAATTCCATAAGCTAATGCTGCAGCAGTCGGCTCGTTAATAATACGTTCAACTTCTAATCCTGCAATTTTACCTGCATCTTTAGTTGCTTGACGCTCAGCATCGTTGAAATAAGCAGGTACGGTAATAACTGCTTTAGTTACTTCTTCGCCGAGGTAATCTTCAGCGTAAGATTTAATGTGTTGTAAAATGATTGCTGAGACTTCTTGAGGAGTATATTCTTTTCCTTCAATTTCCTCTTTATGATCAGTTCCCATGTGACGCTTAATTGATTGAATCGTATTTGGGTTAGTTATTGCTTGACGTTTTGCTACTTCACCAACCTGACGCTCACCATTTTTAAATGAAACAACTGATGGTGTCGTACGATTTCCTTCTGGATTTGGGATGACTTTAGCTTCGCCACCTTCCATAACTGCTACACATGAGTTTGTTGTACCTAAGTCAATACCGATAATTTTACTCATTATTAAATCCTCCCTTATTCATAACGTCAATTATTGTTTATTATTCATTAACCTTAACCATTGCTGGTCGGATAACCCGATCCTTTAATTTATAGCCTTTTTGTAAGACTTCTACAATTTGATTTGATTCATAACCTTCCTCACTTACTTGCATGACAGCTTGATGCATATTGGGATCGAATTCTTCATTCTCTGCTTGAATTTCTTCAACCCCTGCTTTTTCAAGTGCTTGATTTAACTGGTTATAAACCATTTTTACTCCATCGACAAACGACTGACTACCTTCACCACTGACTTCTGTCTGTAGGGCTCTTTCAAAGTTATCTAAAACAGGTAAGATTTCACCTACAAGTTCCTGTGACTTATATTTCAAGTCGTTTTCGCGTTCTTTCTGCGTTCGACGACGGAAATTATCAAAGTCAGCCTGAGTTCTTAAGTATTTATTTTTTAATTCCTCATTTTCGGTTTCAAGTTGTTTAACTTGGTCTTTTAGTGATTCCTGTTCTGAATCTTGTGATTCATTAACAGATTCATTTTGATCATTTTTAGGCTCTTCATTTGTCAATTCTTCTTGTTGTTCTTGATTCATTGTTTTTTCATCCATTTCGTCACCTCCAGCGAATTCCCTTCCATTTCCAATTGTTAAATATACCATTAATTTTAAAAATGACAAGTATTTAACCGCAATAAAACTTGGCCACGCATAAGCCAAGTTTTATTACCTTATAACGGTAAATAATTAACACATGACACTAACAATATAAGCATTTCCTCTTTTACTAGTCATTAAACCAGGTTTGCAGTGTCTTCGTCATTTGACCACTCCATAAATCCAGGATCGAAACGGCCTTTGCATAATCCATGCGAGTTGGCCCAAGTAATGCAATTGTACCAACTTGGTCGTCATCTAATGAATAAGTAGCTGTAATTAGTGTACAATTATTCATTTCTTTGATTTTGTTTTCCCGGCCAATATAAATATGCAAACCTTCATCTTCACTTTTTAGAACTGGTGCAATTTGCTCTTCACTTTCCATAATGTCAAATAGTGATCTAATTTTATCGACATCTGTAAATTCAGGTTGGGTTAATATATTTGTTTTACCACTTACATAAAGGTTGGTCGGCTGTTCTGTAAATAAGGCCTGATTAAGTAACTGATATGATTTTTGAAAATCACTAGTATACTTTTTCAATAACCCTTTTACTTCAGTATCTATAAATCTGTCTAAATAAATAATTGGAACACCGCTTAACTTTTCATTTAAGATATTAACCGTTTTCTCTAAATCTGAATGGTCTAAATCTTTTGGAATAGCAAATGAACGATGCTCAACATGTCCTTTATCCGTAATCAAAATCGCAATTGCTGATTGATTATTTAAAGGAACAATTTGAAGTTGTTTTAATTTCGTTTCATATACTTGGGGCCCTAATACAAGTGTTGTATATCTCGTCAACTCAGATAGAATATGAGCAGAATTTTGCATCACTCGTTCTAGCTCCATCATTCTTTCACTAAAAGATTGTTGAATCTGATTGACCTCATGATTAGATAATTTAAGTGGTGACATAATGTGATCCACATAATAACGATACCCTTTTTCAGAAGGAATTCGTCCTGAAGATGAATGAGTTTTTTCTAAAAAACCCATGTCTTCTAAATCCGCCATTTCATTCCGGATTGTAGCAGGGCTAAAAGAAACTTGCTCTTTCTTAGCAATATTACGAGAACCAACAGGCTGAGCTGACTCAATAAAGTCATCAACAATCACTTTTAATACTAGTAGTTGACGATTTGTTAGCATAATCTATCACCCCTGTTAGCACTCAATTGATTCGAGTGCTAATTCTAATAATAAATTATCAAAATCATATAAACCTGTCAATTATTAAAGACTTTTTTATATGTCTGTTCATCCAATAAAAATGATGCAAAGACATCATTACCAAACATCATACCATCTTTGGTAAGGAAGATTCGCTCATTTTGTTTCTCAATCCAGCCTTTCTGTAATAAATCTTGTATTTCCCTCTTATATAACTCATACATTGAAACACCGTACTTTTTAGTAAAACTTCGGTTATCAACTCCTAGTGCTCTTCTTAACCCTAAGAACATCTCTTCTTCAATTTTTTCTTTTAAGGTAATAGGGTCAACGTGTAATATTGGTTTTTTTCCTTTTTCGATTGCTTCATTGTAATGGTTAACAGGTCTTATATTGACATAACGTTCTTCATTAACGTAACCATGAGCACCGGCTCCAAATGCATAATACTCCTCATTATTCCAATAAGTTAAATTATGTCTACTTTCATAGCCTTCTTCAGCATAATTACTTATTTCATAGTGTGATTTACCAGCTTGCTCCATCATCTCCATGAGCATAGACAACATTTCTGCCTCGTCCTCTTCTGGGGGTTTAGTTAACTTACCTTGCTGATGTCTCATATGAAATACCGTTCTAGGTTCTATTTGAAGTGCATAAGCTGAGTAGTGAGGCAAATCAAAGTCTAATGCTAAATTTAAGGTTTTCTTAAAGTGTTCGATTGATTGATCTGGTAATGCATATATAAAATCCATACTAATATTATTTAGATTGAACCCCTTTAACATTCTTACCGTATTTTGTACATCATCAACAGTATGATTACGGTTTAACATTTTCAGAAAATCATCATCTAACACTTGTACACCTAATGACACGCGGTTAATCCCATAATCTTTCATAACTTTAACATGTGATTCTTCAAACTCTCCAGGATTTGCTTCAATTGTAAACTCTTCAACTTGTTTTACATCAATGAACTTATGAATCGACTTCATTAAATATTCAAGTTGTTCCGAATTCAGACTAGTAGGTGTCCCTCCACCTAGATATATAGTTCGAGGTGAAATTTTTTGATTTCCTAAGTAAAATTCCATCTCTTTCCTTAAGTTCTTAAGATATTGATCTGCCAAATCACGATTATAATATATTTTAGCAAAATCACAATAATGGCAAATCTCATGACAAAAAGGAATGTGTATATATACTGAACGATCCATTTTGCCACCTCCTTTAACACAAGATAAAAGGGCTGACCATTTGGCCGCCCTTAAGAATCATCATCCATTTCTAAAACAGACATAAATGCTTCCTGTGGAATTTCAACTTTACCAACCATTTTCATACGTTTTTTACCTTCTTTTTGCTTTTCAAGAAGTTTTCTTTTACGCGAAATGTCTCCGCCATAACATTTAGATAATACGTTCTTACGCATGGCTTTGATGGTTGTTCTTGCAACCACTTTATTTCCAATTGCCGCCTGGACTGGTACTTCGAATTGCTGTCTAGGAATAATCTTCTTCAATTTCTCGGCAATATGTTTCCCGCGATGGTAAGCAAATTCACGGTGAACGATAAATGATAACGCGTCAACCGGTTCACCATTCAGTAAGATATCCATTTTAACTAAATTAGATGGTTTATAGCCACTTAATTCATAATCAAACGAAGCATAACCTTTAGTCTGAGATTTTAATTGGTCAAAGAAATCATAAACAATTTCAGATAAAGGAATTTCATATACAATATTTACACGATTATCGTCTAAATATTGCATATCAATGAATTGGCCGCGCTTCTTCTGACAAATCTCCATAACTGGACCAACAAAATCATTTGGGACCATCACAGTAGCCTGAACAAATGGTTCACGTACCTCTTTAACATTTTTAGTTTCTGGCATTAGTGAAGGATTTTCAATGTTAATCATTTGACCGTCATTTAATTCTACTTCATAAATAACACTTGGAGCTGTAGTTATTAAATCAATATTGAATTCGCGTTCGATTCGTTCTTGAATAATTTCCATATGCAATAAGCCTAAGAATCCACAACGAAAGCCAAAACCTAGTGCTTGCGATGTTTCTGGTTCATATTGTAAAGATGAATCATTTAATTCCAAACGCTCTAATGCTTCACGTAAATCGTTGTAATTATCAGCATCTACCGGGAATAAGCCGCAATATACCATCGGGTTTAAACGCTTGTACCCTGGTAATGGTTCGGCAGCAGGATTGTTCTCTAATGTAATAGTGTCACCAACACGTGAGTCTCCAACATTCTTAATGGAAGCCGTTAAGAACCCGACATCTCCTACCGATAATTCTTTCTTACTAATAGGTTTAGGTGTAAAAACACCAAGTTCATTAACTTCGAAGGTTTTACCTGTTTGCATCATTTTGATTTGATCGCCAACTTTAACGCTACCTTCTTTCACACATATGTAGGCGATGACACCTCTATAAGGGTCATATAACGAATCAAAAATAAGTGCTTTTGTTGGTTTTTCAGGTTTACCTGCTGGAGCAGGAATATCTGTGACGATTCTCTCTAAGATTTCATCAATTCCAACTCCATCTTTTGCTGAAGCTAGAATTGCATCGTCAGCATCTATACCTATTACGTCTTCTATTTCTTGTTTTACTCGATCAACATCGGCACTTGGCAAATCAATTTTATTGATCACTGGAATAATTTCTAAATCATTATCAAGTGCAAGATATACGTTGGCCAACGTTTGAGCTTCAATACCTTGAGCAGCATCAACTACTAGTAGAGCACCTTCACAAGCGGCCAAACTTCTCGAAACTTCATATGTAAAATCGACGTGTCCAGGTGTATCAATTAAATGAAATAAATAGTCTTCACCATCGTTTGCTCCGTATTTAAGCTGTACGGCATTAAGTTTAATGGTAATTCCACGTTCACGTTCTAAATCCATTGCATCAAGAAACTGTTCTTTCATTTCTCGATCAGTCAGAGCTTTCGTTTTCTCTAATATTCGATCTGCTAATGTTGACTTCCCGTGGTCAATATGGGCGATAATCGAAAAATTTCGGACATTCTGTTGTTTAGTCAACTTTCATCACTCCTGTTTCTACGTCCAATAACACTAGCTCGATTATAGCAATTGAGCCTATATTATTCAATCTTTTACTGAGCAAAAAGAAACCCACCTACAAAGGTGAGTTTCTTTACAAAACTTAATCGTCAGTATTTAATCAAAAAAACATGGCACTAAATCGATAAAGGAATTGGAAGATGACTGAGAATAATGTTTTAACGACATCTTCTAAAAATACCGCAATGCTATAAAACGAACTGGATTTAGATTCTACATCATCACTCAAAACTTGATCATGAACGTCATTAAATGATTCCTCTGTCACGCTAGACTGATTAAAATCAGCCTCTGTTTCTATAATATTTTGCTCTGGCTCAGCATGGTTATTAGCCGTTTGCATCCCTAAGTAAAAGATAAAAAAGCAGACGATTACCCAAAATAATACTCTCATCATCATCCTCCTTTAATTATTGATTTACTGCGCCTTCTTGCTCAAAATAATACTCACCAAATGCTTCTGCTAGCGCATCAATCGCAAAATTTAGCTCATCAAAGTTATTCTCGATCCCACCAACTTCAACGATCACCGCTTTATTAGATAAATCCTGGTTATAAACACCGTTTGTTCCTGGACCTTCATTTATAATAACGCCACGGCTTAAGCCGGGATATTTACTTTCAATTAAATCATGGAGTTTAGATGCAAATTGTAAATTCTTTTCATGATTTTTGTTTTCGCCGCCTACCACGAAAGCGAGGCGAGCTACTGATTTACCGTTGATTTTTGCAGTTGTCTTACTTCTAGGCATGGCATCTCTATGAATATCAATAAGGTATTTCATGTCATTATTCTTACTCATAACCTCTTTTACAATATTTCTGGAATAATCATAGGATTTGCCGTAACCACCCGGTGGTAACTGTTTCCAATAATCTGTACGATCAATATACGGATTTAATCCAAATGCCTTAAGTTTATCTCCAAATCTTTTGCTGAGCTGCATCACGTTTTTAGTTTCATGATATACCGTATTAATTGAAGTACCTTCTGGTAAATGCGGTAAGAAGGATTCTCGATTGTGAGTGGTATATACAAGTATGTTTTCATCATCAACATTTACTTGAGGTTGTTCTTCTTGAGGATCTGATTCTTGATTATCAAACATGTAATCTGGCGGTTCAGTTTCTATAACTGTTGAAAACATATTGGTTCCCTCACCAGCGATGGCAATGGTGCTATTTGTGTTCGGAAATCTTGGTAATTCATGCCCAAATAACAATCGCGTATCTTGATAGGGCAAATTCGTAAAGATTGGAAAAGCGAAACTGGATAATGTTAGAGGTTCGGTGTGTTGGTCGTTCAGCCCGTCCAAAATCGGTTGATCGATTGTCATAAAAAATGAATAGGAAGCACCGTCGATTTGATTGAGCCAACCTTCTAAAAAGTTCGTCGATGCTTCACTAAATGGTTTTATAGAAAAGATTGGTACAAACAAGATTAAACAAATAAAGAAGACTTGAAATAATAGAAAAGGGTGTTTCTTAACTTTTTGTAACTTGGACCAATTTATTTGGAACTTTTTATTCATACACCTTTTCAACCTTTCTACTGAAGTTCTATTAAAACTCTATTCAGTAAGTTGAAAAGGTAGAACCATTTAATTTAAATAATGCTTTGCATTTTCAGGTGTTACCGAATCATGTAAGGCCTGGTTAATGCCTGATGCAACAACTTCACTCATATACTCAATAACTTCATCTACTTCTTTTGGGGTGACGATTAAGTTATGTCCAGTAGGTCTTAGAACTTCTCTAATAAGTTGTCTTTTCTCGTCCTCTTTTAAAGCACCTACGATACCCAAATAAGTTTGTCTAGCTTCCTCATCTGGTAAATCCTCATCAGTAAATTCACGTCTCTCACCAAAATCCATTCCCGCTGGTGTTAAAGCATTACCAGGTTTGTCTCCTTCCTCCATCTCTCGTCCAAAATGCTTTAAAATATAATCAATTGTGTCATTAGTTATCGTAACAGCATCAACTACTGTTGGAATCCCTAAAGAAAACACAGGAATATTTAATGTTTCTTTACTAACTTCTTTTCGGTCATTTCCAACACCTGAGCCAGGATTAATACCGGTATCCGACAGCTGAATGGTTGTATTAACTCGATCAATAGAACGAGCTGCTAGTGCGTCAACAACGATCATAAAATCAGGATTCGTCTTTCTAACCACTCCGAAAATAATATCACTAGTTTCCATTCCTGTTAGACCCATTACGCCAGGTGTAAACGCAGATACTGATCGATCACCTTCCCCAATCATCTCTGGATGTAATTTAAATAAGTGCGACGTTACATATAGCTTATTTACTGTATTTGGTCCCAAAGCATCAGGGGTCACATACCCATTACCTAACCCGACTATTAAACACCTTGCATCGTCTGGAATTGTATGTTCTTCCATTAATCTTTTAATCTCTTCTCCTAAAATGATTGAAGATTTTCTACCGAATTCTGGATCCATTTTCCTTAGTTCTTGAGACTCAATCGTGATATAATTTCCTGGTTTCTTACCGACTCGTTCAGATCCTTTCTTATCAATCTCAACACGTGTTAATTTGTATTCTCCTTTTTTATACTCATTAATGATAATACCGTCTAATTCGTGTTTCTTATCTGGATTTTGTTCTACAAACATCTCTTGAGCTTCAACAGCAAGGTCAGTTCTAGGTTTAAATTCTCGTCGTTCCATTTGATATCCCTCCTATCAACCTTATTGTTGCCAGAGTTATTCAAATTAAACGATGAAGCTATGCAAAAACATGACAAGAGAAATATCTTAACAGCAAACTATTGAAAACTTACGCTGGCTTTGATAAAATGACTTTTGTCCATAATTAAGAAAATTGATCACGGGACATTTTCATCAGGAGGTGAAGAAAAGTGGCAAACACAAAACAAGCTACTAAGCGTATCCGCGTAAACCACGATGCTCGTATGCGCAATCTATCAGTAAAATCAGACATGCGTTCTGCAGTTAAAAGTGTAGAAAAAGCAGTTCATGAGAAAAATGCTGATGCTGCGAAAGAAGCGTTAACAACAGCTGTTAGCAAAATTGATAAAGCCGTTCAAAAAGGCATCATTCACAAAAACAATGGTGACCGTAAGAAGAGCTCACTAATGACAAAAGTTAATCAACTAGCTAACTAATACAGAGCAAAAGAGGCTGGGACAAAATATTAATTAATCTAGAAGAAGACGAATATTAGAGGAGAGATCAATCCCTAATATTCGTCTTCATTTTTTAGCTGCGTCAAAATGCTTCGCTTTCCGCAGGCACGGCTTCAACTTCCCCAAACTCACTCCCGTTCGTTTGGCGTGATTTTCAGCTCGTGCTGTTCCTNGCTAGCTTGCTTTAACCTTTGCACAACACGTTGTAAAAACAGCTCTAAAGCGAGCCATTGTTCTACCTTACCTGTTTTCATTTTTTCATCTGTTATAGTTGCTTCCAATAACATATCTTTCAAAGCTCGGTCCGTAAATTTCCTTTCCCTCTTTAATGCCATTTTGACGGCATATGGATGTGATTGGATTGTTTTAGCAATTTGTTGTTGCTGATATCCCTTTTGTTTTAAAAGTTTTGTCTGTAAAATTAACCGTATTTGAGAACTAACGAGTGCTAATAATCCAATCGGTTCTTCATTTTGTTTTTTTAACTCCTTAATTAATTGAACCGCTTCACCAATTTTAAATTCAACTAAATAATCAATTAAATTGAATGTATTAGCTTCGGCGTGTATAGAAATAATTTCTTTAGCTTCTTCTAGTGTGGGCTCCTTGTCCATAAAATATAATTGGAGCTTGTCCAATTCATGCTGAGCAGCTTCAATATGTTCACCGACACGTTCAGTCATTAATTCAATTAAATCTTTATTTAATTGCAATCCTTTGTTTTCTGCTAACTGCTTTATAACTTCTGCCATTTCGTAGGCTTTTGGTGAGCTGCAGTCGATAAATGTTGCTTGTTTTTTTAACGTTTTAACGATTTTTTTACGTTGATCCATCTTTTCGTAAGGTACGATCATAATTAAAGTTGAGAAATCAACAGGATTATTCGCATACTCTTCTAAAACGTCTATTTGATGTTCTATTTCAGTTTTAACCTTCTGACCTGTTAAAAAATAAGCTCTTTGGATTTCAATTAACTTATTCTCACTAAAGAAGGGAAAAGTTTCTGCATCATGAATGGCTTCTTGAACAGCAGTCGTTTCCATGTCATATGTATTTCGGTCAAATTCTGGATCTTTCTTTTTGAGTTGACTTTCTATGCGTCTTTTTACTTCTTGTATAAAGTAGGATTCTTCTCCATATAATACATAAATAGGAACCAGTTGATGGGATTTACCATTAATAAATTCCTGTGCGTGCATCTTATTCAACACCTTTCTATGCCATTTTATCGTATAACGAAGAGGCACAGTTGACAAGAGGTTATAACATTATAAAGAGGGGAACATGATAGCTCCCCCCAATATCTATATAAACGCCAAAAATAAAATCCCGGGTAATTTTATTTTTAGCGGCGTTTGTTGTATTATTATTTTGTGCGTTATCGATTAGAATATTGCTGTTAACTCTTAACAGTTCACAAATTTCTACAGATTTTTGAAAACGTAAAAAAGTAATAGATTTTTTTAAGAAGATGAATTATACTAAAATGTAGCGTAGGAGGGATAACCGTGAACGAATTTGAAAATGATGTACAATCAAAAAATAATGATGTCGTCGATTCAATCAAAGGTTTCAGCTTCTCATTCATTTTCTTCTTGGTTATTTTCTTTATTGGAACTGTATTCAAAGTGGTTGGTTCTTAATAAAGAGTAGAGATTGAACAATGAATGGTTAAAAAGACTGTATCATTAGATGCAGTCTTTTTTATGCTTTAATTTAACTTATGGATGATTCTTAATAATTGTGCTTTGTCCATCCGCATATTTTAAAGTAATTGCGCCATTAAGATCAGTTCTATAAATGGTCATACCAGAAGCTTTTAAGTGTTCAAGTACCGAGCTATGAGGGTGACCAAATGGATTGCGTTTTCCAACAGAAATTAATGAAACTTCTGCTTGTATAGCATTAATAAATTCCATAGTCGTAGATGTTTTACTTCCATGATGAGCTACTTTAAGTACATCAATATCTTGAATGGTCTTTGAAGATATGAGAACTTTTTCCACACTTTTCGTAATATCACCCGTAAATAACATATTAAAATCTTCATAATTAAATTCAAATACTAAAGAACGGTCATTCTCTTCATGACTTATATTAGCCTGACTAGGTGAGTGAATTTTTATTATTAATTCACCTTTTTTAATCATATCGCCACTCTCAAGCTTCACATGCTGAACATAGTTACTGTTGTTAAATGGATGGGTATATAAGATCGATGGATTAAATTCTTTAATGAATGGTTTTATCGATCCTGCATGGTCATGATCAAAATGGCTAATGATTAAACCATTTACTGCAGATATTCCTTTCGACCATAAAAAAGGTTTTATAATTTGCTTATAATTATTGTGTTTTATTTCGTTCGAAAACGTCACTTCTTCGCCCACATCAATAACATAGGTACCTTGATTACGTGGTAATTCAACTACGATGGACTCTGCCTGTCCTACATCTAACATTGTAATAGTGAGCGAGTCATCTAATGTTTTCTGAACGAATGGAATGAACCAAATCACTACAAGACATATAGCCAATATAATTGTTCGATTAGACTTCTTTTCTTCCCAACTTTTCATGAAGTATATAAATATGAGGATGTAAACAATGATTAACAACAAATGAGGTCTACCAACAACCCATAACGAAAACTTAGGTTGGCCAATAAGAAACAATAGATCAGTCATTTTGTTGTGAATGGTTAGGAAAAGCTGATCCAAAAAAGGTGTAATATTAGGGATGAGCAACACAGTTATAAATATAACCATGACTGCTGGAATCACGAGTAGTGTAAAATATGGAATGTAAATTAAGTTAATTAAAAACGACCACACATTAGTGTAATAAAAGTAATAAAACTGTAAGGGAAGGATGACCAATTGACTTATAAGACTGATTCTGAGGGATAGCATGATCCAAGATTGATTTTTCAACAGCCTTTTTGAAAGGATTAATGCAAATGTAACAGCAAACGAAAATTGGAAAGATAATTGATACATTAAATAAGGATCCATAATGAGCAAGACAATTAAAACTATAGAAATTAAATCAGAAGAATCCATTTTAATTTTTTTACTTAAACTAAATAAGATTATTAAAATAGCCATCATTCCGGCTCTCATCACAGGTGGTTGTGAACCGGCTAACACTATATAGATTGGTATCATGAGTAAAAGTAATATATTACTTTGTTCCCTTGTAACATGTAATAATTTATTTAATATCAAGTAACAAATACTTAAGATAATGCCAACATGAAGTCCCGAAATCGCCAGTAAATGTGACAATCCCCAGTATTGAAAAGTGTCAATGACCTCATCAGAAAGTTGGTTGCGATCGCCAAATAAAAGCGCGACTACCCAACTTTGCGTCTCTTCACTAAGATGTAGGTTTAATTGCTCTTTTAATACATCTCTAAACCGAAATAAATAAGACAGCCATGACCTATCTTCGCATTCCAATATTTGCACATTATATCCTACATAACTTATTCCCTGCTTGGCCAAATAGTCTTGATAATCAAATTGACCAGAATTTGTAGCAGGTTCTGGTACTGTTAAATGTCCCGTAATACGACATGTAGCACCGTGATAAACGGGTTTACCGATTTCTTTTGAAATAAATGATACTTTTGAAAATGATGTTTCTCCTATAAATTTAATTTGATCCGACTCTAATTCAGGATTTGACACAATTTTAACGTGGCCTTCGTATAAGCCAAAATCTTTATGAGGAATCTTAATTTGCAGGGAAGTTATTGAAGCAATTATGAAAAAAGCAAGAGCCATAATCAATAGAAAGGGATTTCGTATAATCTTTCTATGCCAAATAATCATTAAAAGACAGATTAAACAAAATCCCATCCATTTTGGTAAATAGCCCACCATGTAGAATAGGGCTACTAGCCACCAATGACCTTTCATCATTCTACATTAGAAAATAAACGATTTGCCTCGTGTCTTAATTGTTTTAAATCATCTTCTTCTGAACCGTTCTCCTCAAGCTTTCGCAGTAACTGAGAAATAAAATATAATTTATCTTTTGTATTTGTGTCAATATGAAGATAGTCTAACTCTACTTGTTCAACTTCTACACCAGCTTCTTGAAGCAACTCAAGTGCATAAGGATGATTTTTATAATCTGTTGCATAGAAAATCTTCTTAATCCCACTTTGAATAATCGTTTTGGTACAATTTAAGCAAGGAAAATGAGTGACATAAATTTCAGCCCCTTCAGTAGGAACGCCAAATTTTGCACATTGTAAAATCGCATTAATTTCAGCATGAATCGTCCTTACGCAATGACCGTCGATCACTTTACATCCCTCATCAATACAATGTACACTTCCTGATACACTTCCGTTATAGCCACCAGCAATCACTCGTTTATCCCGTACGATTGTGGCGCCTACAGATAATCGCTCGCACGTGCTTCTTAAAGCTAATAAATGGCTTTGTGACATAAAATATTGATCCCAAGATATACGTTCCATTTCGATTCCCCCTATCCATTTATACATTTCATTATAAATGATTTGTCCTATGGTACCATAATAAATTCTTTCATTCTCTCTAACGTTTTCTCACCAATCCCGCTAATATTTAGTAAGTCCTCAGCAGTCTTAAAGTATCCATTCTCCTCTCGGTACTGAACAATCGCCGCTGCTTTCGCCTCGCCAATACCCGGTATTTGTGTAAGTTCATCAACTCCTGCGACATTAATTCTAATTTTGTTATTTTGATTAGTCGTCGTAACAGATTGATCTCCATCACCGATATTTTGTTGTTTTGCTAAAACATGAATAACCATTTCGTCAGATAATAACATGGCTAAATTGACACTTGTTTCATCAGCATTTGCTGTCATTCCGCCCGCCATTTCAATTACGTCCACTACCCTTTGTCCTTGGTTCAATTCATAAACTCCAGGTTTGTTGACTTCACCTTTAACATCAACCACAACTTGATTACGTTCTAGGTCATCACTTTCTTTACTTTCTATATTGGTTTCTACAATTTCAGTTTGATCCATGGAATTATGAACGACTAGTTCCTCGTCCTGTTCTGGCCAAAACAGAAAAACTATTAGTATTAATCCAACGGGTATCCATAACCATAATTTATTTATAGGCATGATTTAAACCTTCCTTCATATACATAGTGGTGAGTTAGTATTTTTGATTCGTCTATCGTCTACTAAGGGGGTAATTCAATGAAGTGGGGAATAGTTGGCACAGGTAATATGGGGCAAGTCATTTTACATGGTCTAACCTCTAGTCAAGCTGTCGACCAACATCAACTCTTTTTATATAATAGAACATTTATGAAAGCCTATGGTTTAAAACGAGATTATCCTAATGTTCATGTCGTTCAAACATTAGAATCAATTGCATCTGAATGCGATATGATTTTTCTTTGCGCAAAACCTAAAGAAATAGTTGATATCGCATATAAGTTAAAAGACGAATTAAGTGAAAATCAATGTGTCATTTCTATCACAAGCTCGGTTTCTGTTCAGAACCTTGAAAGCATCTTGCCATGTTCCGTAACCAGAATGATTCCTAGTATTACTAATCGGGCACTTAGTGGGGTTACTTTATTAACCTTTTCAGAACAGATGAACGATGATCAAAAACAAATTATTTGGCAAACGTGTAAACACTTTTCTAAACCTGTTGAAATTGAAGAGGAACACGTAAGAATAGCTTCAGATATTGTTTCTTGTGGTCCAGCATTTATAAGTTATATTCTTGAAGAAATGATTAAATCAGCTGTAGATAAAACAGGAATATCCAAAGATCAAGCTACTACTTTAGTGGAACAAATGATCATTGGTTATGGTCAACTGTTCAAAGATCAAATATATGATTTTTCATCATTAAAAGAAAAAGTAATGGTGAAAGGCGGTATTACAGGGGAAGGTATGGTAGCTTTAGAAGATTCGTTCATTAACGTATTTGATCATGTCTTCAATGCTACGCATGATAAGTTTTATACCGAGAAAGAACACATCGACCATCTAGTTAACAATACAAATCCAAAATAGCTTTGATATTAAATATTTTATTCAAAAACTAAAAAAATTCAAGTAGTTTACTTTTGCTTTTACAGCATTAGATTCTACTTGAATTTTTTTAGTTTATTTTATTTATTACAAACGAAGAAGATGCGATTTGCGTCTTCACTGATCCTTTCAACAGGGTTAGGATTAAAATCTTCGTATATCCTCACATTCTGAAACCCAGTTTGGTTCAGTAAATCTTTATAAATATTAGTTGAAAAAGCCCTCTGTGTATGAAATTCATCGTACCGTTTAAACAAACCTGAAGAATCTTTCACAAAAAAGGTCAAATCATGATTCACTTCATCAAATGATTCACCTTCCTGAGTCATCCATATATAACTGACGTCCTCACGTACTTCTGAGAAAATTTCTTGGTCAATTAACCAGTTTATATAGCTTATAGAGTGCACATCGAAACTAAAAACTCCATCATCATTTAGATGCTTATAAACTCGTTCAAATATATGAAATAATTCATTTTCGTTCGTTATATAATTGAGAACATCACAATAACTAATGATTGCATCAAATTTGTGATCGTAATTGAACGTTCTAAGGTCCTCTTGTATAAATGAAATGGATGGGTGCTTACTTTGCGCAACTTCAATCATATCAGGCGACAGATCAAATGCCTCAACTTTATTACCAAGCTGTGATAATCGAGAAGAGATTGTACCTGTACCACAGCCCATATCTAACATACGAGATGAGGAGTTAGGTAAAAACATTTTTGTAAATGCTATCCACTCCTCATACGGAGCGTCTTCCAATAGTAAATCATATACTTCTGCTAATTTGTCATACATTATTTTGCCCCTAAATTAAAGAGTTAACTGAACTCGATCAGCATCGCCCCAAAGTTTCTCTAAATTGTAATATTCACGTTCATCTTTATGGAAAATATGGACGACAACATGTTCCAAATCAACTAGAACCCAGCGTGACTGATCTCGTCCTTCAATTTTCTTTACATGAAAGCCTTGTTCTTCTACGGCATCCTTAATCCCTTTACTAATGGCATCTACCTGACGTTCATTAGTTCCATGACAAATTAAAAAATAATCGGCAATAAGTGAAACATCTTTCATATCTAATGCAACAATATTTTCTGCACGTTTATCATCACATGCTTTTGCTGCTATTTCTAATAATTGCTCACTATCCATCTTTAAACCTCCAATATTTATTTTGACAGCTTGTTTGTTAAAGCGTTATAAGCAAAAAATGTATCAGGATAAACAGATTGTTTTTTACTTATTAAAAATTGTATTGAATTCTCTAAAGCATAATGACATGCTTGATCTAAATCTTTTTCAGACAATTCCCTTGCGAGGTGGACGACAGGGAAGTTCCTACCTGGTTCAATATAATCAGCTAAAAAGACAATCTTTTCAACTAAACTCATTAACTGATGTCCTGTCGTATGATAACGAATAGCACCAAGTATATCTTGATCTTGAATTAAAAACAGCTTATTTGCCATTTTAGACCCTACCGGCCCGTGCCAAAGTTCAGGATGATAATGTAATAAATCTTTTGGTAAGTCTACTTCCGCTTCAATCCAAGACTTCAAGATATGGGGGTCCATATCTTTTGCATAATCGTGTAAAGCTGCTGCTAACCCTACTTTATATTCATCACCATTATATCGTTTGGCTAGATTAATCGCTGTTTCTGTTACACGTTCAACATGTTCATAACGTTTAGTTGTCAGGACTTTTTTTGACTCGGCTAAAGCTTGATCAATCTTCATAAAGCTCATTCTCCCTTATATAATGTAACACACTTTCAGTTAACCCTTGAGGAAGTCTACCTTCTTTAATATCCTTCCGTATTTCTGAAGAAGAAACAGGAACCTCATCCATGTTAACCATCAGAACGCCTCTTTGATTGACAGCGTGATGCCCTTTACGGTTAACACCAACAAATTGAATTAAACGTTTTAATTCTTCTATTTTGTACCACTTAGGTAAATACTCAACCATATCCCCGCCGATGATGAAATAAAACATTGTATTTGGATATTCTTTACAAAGGCGTTTGACAGTCTCATACGTATAAGATTTACCCTTTAATTCGTATTCAATCGTAGATACCTTTAACCTTTGATCATCTTCTAAAAGTTTATTTAGCATTGTTAGACGCTGCTCAGGTGTCGCGACTGCACCTTTCTTATGGGGCGGATTAAAGGTAGGTATAAACCAAATTTCATCTAAATTTAACGTATTTAGGACTGTTTGCGATAACTTAAGATGCCCTTTATGCGGCGGATCAAATGTACCACCAAATAAACCCACTTTTTTCATCATTAGCACCCTTTATGGAAGTTCTAAAGTTTTGTTTTCTTCTGATTCCTTATATAAAACGATTATGTTTCCTATAATTTGGACTAGTTCTGCCCCAGTTCCTTTTACTAATTGTTCAGCCACTGAATGCTTATCCTCAAAACAATTCTGTAAAATACTCACTTTTAACAATTCTCTTTTTTCTAGAGTATCATTGATTTGTTCTATCATATTATCATTAACTCCATCCTTACCAACTTGAAAAATTGGATTAAGATGATGAGCTTCTTTTCTTAAAAACCGTTTTTGTTTACCAGTAAGCAAATTATGCACGCCTTTCTAATTTATATTCGAATCGTATGTTCTACAGATTCTCCAGTCCATATATTAAATGATTTTGCAGCTTGATACCAAAGCATGGATTCACCAAACATTAAATGAGCACCGTACCTTTCCGCTTCTGTAAGAAATAAAGTCCTTTTAGGTTTATAAACAATATCACTTACAATTGCGTTTTCTTTTATAGTTTTTGGGCTAATAATTAATTCATTCTCATTAGGTTCCATGCCTACATTGGTTGTTTGGATAATTAAATCATATTGATCAAGTTGTTTTTCTGCATACTCCAAATCCATTTCCTGACTATGCTCATAATGGTTAGTCATCTTACTCGCTTTAGAAATTGTACGATTGGCAACATCTAACTGTTTAGGAGCATGAGACTTAAGGCTATAAAAAATCCCTTTAGCAGCCCCTCCAGCACCCAGAATCAATATTGATTGATTATTAATCTGGTTATAAAAATTAGGGTAGGTCTGGTTTAGGGATTCTATATAACCTTCTCCATCTGTATTATACCCGATTAAACGATTTCCCTTTCGTTTAATTGTATTGACTGCGTTTAATTTTTGGGCATGTTCATCAAGGTCATCTAAAAAGGGAATCACTCTTTCTTTATAAGGTACCGTAACATTTATTCCATTTAAATCTGAATGTCTCATGTTCTTTAGAAACTCTTCAAGTTCTTCTGCTTGCAAATCAAATAAACGGTAGGTTCCATTATTATTTGTTTGTTTTAAAAAGAAATGATGAATGTCCGGCGAATTAGAATGATTCACTGGATGACCAATTAGTCCTAGTCGATACAAAATGTAAAGCCTCCCTAGATTATCGCTTCACGTTTAATAACTCTTACACCTTTAGGTACATATGCAGTTACGGTTACAGGTCCTTCTGGAATTGTAATCCAGCCAAGTCCCGAAAATACCAAATCAGTTTTTTGTTGACCATTAATTTTAAATGTTTCTTTTGTCATCTTAGGCCATTTTTTTAACGTTTCTTCAGATGGAGGGGATAACAACTCACCTAGATGATTTTCATATAATTCATCTGCCTTTTCTAATTTCGTTCGGTGAATGTTTAAATCATTTGAAAAATAACATACATAGCCAATATTGTGGTCAGCTTGTTCAATATCGAAACGAGCTAAACCACCGATAAACAACGCTTGACCTTCATTTAACTGAAATACTTTAGGTTTGACCTCTTTCTTCGGAGTTACGGTTTTTAAATCTTTTTTAGATAGAAAATGTGACATCTGATAGTGATTAATAATTCCAGGTGTATCGATCATGCTAGATCTGTCGTCAAGAGGTATATCAATAAAACCTAACGTTGTACCAGGAAAATAAGAAGTTGTGATGACGTCTTTTTCTTCTGTTGAGTTTTGAATAAAATAATTGATAAGAGTTGACTTACCAACATTGGTACTTCCAACAACAAATATGTCTTTACCTTCTCTAATTCGTTCCAATTCAAAGGCTAATTCTTTCATATTTGTTCCAGTAGTTGCACTCACCAAATAGACCTCTTGAACTTTTAGCCCAAAGTTTTTAGCGACTCTTCTCATCCAGTTTTTAACCTTGTTAAAATTGATTGATTTAGGTAACAAGTCTACCTTATTTCCAACTAAAACAACTGGATTATTTCCTGCAAAACGGTTCAATCCTTGTATAAAGCTTCCATGTACATCAAATAAATCAACAACCTTTAAAACAAATGCATCTCTCTGCCCAATCTCATGTAACATATCTAAAAAGTCATCTGCTGTCATATCGACATCTTGTACTTCATTATAGTGCTTAAGTCTAAAACATCGTTTACAAACAATTTCATCTCGCGTTAAAGCTGATTTAGGAGCATACCCTACTTTTGATTCATCTTCAGTCTGGATAGGAGCACCGCAGCCTTGACAATATAACTCTTCCATTATTTATCCTCCCAGTTTAATTTCCCTTTTCTTTTAAAATACTCTAACAACCGTCGTTCTATTTTTCGATTAAATTTCGTCAAAAAACCATCTGTTTGGACAACAGGTACTACTAATATAGTATGTAAGTTAGCCCGATTACCTCCAAATACATCCGTCAGTAACTGATCACCAACGACGACCACTTTATCTTTGGATAGTCCCATTTCCTTTATGGCTTTGTGAAATGCCGTCTGCATTGGCTTTCTTGCTTTAGATATAAAAGGGATTTCTAATGGTTTAGAAAAGAAAGATACTCGATCTTCAGTGTTATTTGAAATAATGGTTACCTGTATACCTGCTCTTCGCAGTTCACTAAACCACTCTATTACTTCTGGGGTTGCTTCAGGTTGATCCCAAGCAACGAGTGTATTATCTAAATCAGTTATGACACCTTTAATTCCTTTATTTTGTAGAAATTCTGGAGTAACCTCCAAAACGGTTTCAACATGATCATCTGGTAAAAATAATTTTAACAAAGTCGTTCACCTCAATAATTCTGTAACTAACCTTCATCATATACAATTCAGAAGCATGTTTCAAAGAAAATTTTGCTAATAACTCAATACCTAATTATTTATTTTTATCGAAATATTCTAAAAATCGTTCGACAAATTATATCATTTTTCAACCTGTGGATAAAATTATCAACATAATACACAGCTTTCAAACAATATTCTTACCGTTATATTCAGTAATTGTGAACACTTTATACACAGGTTATCAACAAGTTATTCAAGTTGTTCTAATTTTTGATTAATGATAGGATAATAACTGTTACAAGGTGGACGACTTTCAAGGAGGTGCGAGCCAATACGGCGAGGGCGAATATGGAACAATTATCTGATCAATTGTTAGTTGAATCCTATAAGAAAGCACAAAAATTGGAATTAAATCATGATTTTATAAAATTGATCGAGGAGGAACTTATTAGAAGAGGATTGTATCAACATTTGAAAGAATCGTCATAATAACTCCCAATATACTATAGATAAAGATAGCGCAAAGAGGCTGGGACATAACCCAGTAAAATAAAAAATTGTGGATGACATTAATATGGTTGTCATCCACAATTTTTTATTTTTTTATTATTTTAGATAAACAAAAAG